>JAMPXR010000014.1 GCA_023701085.1 Ramlibacter sp.
CTGACGGCTTCCGGCGAAGTCCTGCTGGAAAAAGCCAGCCAGATCTTCGAATGGCTGCAAACGCTGCCGGAAGAACTCAAGCAGGTCAGCGACGGCGTGGAGCCGCAGTTCACGCTGGTGATCAACAACATCCTGTACGACGCGCAGGCGCTGGCCAACCTGATGCTGAATTTGCACGAGCGCTTCCGGCACACCGCGTTCAAGGTGCGCCGCGCGGTCTACATGGGCGTGTGGGACGAAATGCAGCACCAGGGCGGCCAGGTCGCCATCGGCGCTCCGGGGTTCCACACCATCAACGATGACTTCGTCTCGCAGCCCCTGGGCGTGGTCAACTGGATCTTCATCGTGTCGCGCGACCACCCGCTGGCCACGGCACCGGCACCGCTGACCAATGAAGTGCTGCGCGCCTACCCGGCCATCAACGTCGAGGACACCTCCCTGCACCTGGGCAAGCGCACCGCCTGGCGGCTGCCGGGCCAGCAGGAGATGCTGGTGCCGGACCTGCACGCGAAGGTTGCCTGCCACCTGAAGGGGCTGGGTGTCGGCTTCCTGCCGGCACCCATGGTGCGCGACGCGCTGCGCGCGGGCTCGCTGGTGGAGCGCACGGTCACCTCGGGTCGGTCGCCGTCCCCGCTGGCGCTGGTCTGGCGCAAGCAGGGCGCCGGCCAGATCACCGCGCACCTGCGCGCGCTGTTCGATTCCGGCGATGAACTGGCCGGGGCCTTCCGCGCGGCGCTCGACCCGGTGCCGCAGCACTTGCAGGCGGACCGATGACATGAGCCCGCGCTTCGCCCAGCGCGCGGGCCTCTACACTGCGCGGCATGAAACCCGAAGCGATCGAAAGTTTTTTCGCGACGCTGCGCGCGGCCAACCCGACGCCGGCCAGTGAGCTGGAATACACCACGCCGTTCGAACTGCTGGTCGCCGTGCTGCTCTCGGCGCAGGCCACCGACGCGGGCGTGAACAAGGCGACGCGCCGGCTGTTCCCCGTCGCCAGCACGCCCCAGGCGATGCTGGCGCTGGGGCTGGATCGCCTGCAGGATTACATCAAGACCATCGGCCTGTACCGCGGCAAGGCGCGCAACCTGATCGCCACCTGCCGCATCCTGGTCGACCAGCATGGCGGGGAAGTGCCGCGCACGCGCGAGGGGCTGGAAGCCCTGCCCGGCGTGGGCCGCAAGACCGCGAACGTGGTCATGAACGTGGCCTTCGGCGAAGAGACGATGGCGGTGGACACGCACATCTTCCGCGTCTGCAACCGCACCGGGCTGGCGCCGGGCCGCAACCCGCTGGAGGTGGAGGAGAAATTGATGAAGCGCGTGCCCGCGCAGTACCGCCAGGATGCGCACCACTGGCTGATCCTGCACGGCCGCTATGTGTGCGTCGCGCGCAAGCCCAGGTGCTGGCAATGCGCGGTGATCCAGTATTGCGATTACCGGCCCAAGACGCCGCCGCCTGCCGCCGGCCGATAAGAAAATTGGAGTCTGACCCCAATTTGGGTTACAAGACGCCACCGCCTGCCGCCGGCCGATAAGAAAATTGGAGTCTGACCCCAATTTGGGTTAGGGCGCGGGCAAGGGCAGGGGCCGCCCTTCGCTGGCGGCCGGTGCGGGAACGCGCAGCAGGCGCGACAGCGTGGGCGCGATGTCGGCGACTTCGACGCGCGCGTCGACTCGCCCCGCCCTCACCCACTTGGGCCCCCACAGCATGATGGGCACATGCGTGTCGTAGCGGTGCGGCGAGCCGTGCGTGGCGGCGTAGCCGCTCGAGGACGCCGCCATCCACAGCGGCTTGTACACGAACTGCACGTCGCCCGAGATCTGCTGGTGCCAGCTCCTGCGCATCGCCTCGAAGAAGGGCGCGCCGGCCCGGCTGCCCGATTCCAGCTCGCGCCGCGTGTAGGCTGCCGCGACGGCAGGCTCGGCCAGCAGCGAGGCGCGCGCGGCCAGTGCGATGGCATCGAAGTCCAGGCCCTTTTGCGCGATGAGCTTGCGGTCCAGCACCAGCGCCGTGGAGGCCGAGATGAAGGGGACCAGCTTGGCTTCGCCGAAGGCGCGCTGCAGGTCGGCATTGACCCGGGTGAGCATCTGGCCGGACGACAGCCTGCCGCCCGCTTGCCCCTGGGCCTGGCTGTGTTCGGGCGCCGGCATGAACCCGTGGTCGGCGGTGAGCAGCGCGAGGTAATTGTCGCGGCCGACGGCCGTATCCAGGTCGCGGAAGAACACCTCGAACTGGCGGTCCAGCTGCAGCAGGTGGTCGTGCGACAGGCGCGATTCGGCACTCCACCGGTGGTTCACGTAATCGTGGCCCGAAAGACTCACGACCAGGATGTCGGGCGCATCGTCGCGGCCCAGCTGCTCGCCCGCGATCGCCGCCCGCGCGAATTCCAGCGCCAGGATGTCGGCGAACGGGCTGGCCAGCAGCGCGCCATAGTAGGCGGGGCCCGGCGCATCGTCGGCCGCGACGCCCATCATCATCGGCAGCTTGCCGCCGCGCGGGCCGAACCAGGGCTGGTTGTCCGGAATGGAGCGCGCGTACGCCGCCTCGGGCAGCAGCGGCTTCCATTCCGTCTTGAAGTAGCGGTCGGCCGTCTTGCGGGCGTGGAACGCGGTGACCCAGGCCGGATGCTCCTTCATGTAGTGGGTGCTCGAGGCGAACTGCCCGCTCTCGCCCATGTACATGTAGGCGACGCCGCTCCTGCCGGCCGGCAGGATGGCGCCGCGGTCCTTGCCGGAGATGGCGATCACCCTGGAGCGCGGCTCGATGCGGCGCAGCACGTCGCCCACCGTTTCCGCCTTCAGGTTGCGCGGGCTGGTGCCGTCCAGCGGCCGGGTCTTGTGGCCGATGTAGCTGGCGGCGGTGTCGCCGGTGTTGTAGACAGGGTCGCCCGTGTTCACATCGCGCCACTCGTTGTGGATGATGCCGGTGCGGTGGGGATAGGCGCCCGTGAGCATGGAGGCATGGCCCGGAGCCGTGGCGGTCACGGCATGGCCGTAGTGCGCCTCGGCGAACCAGGCGCCGCGATCCAGGAAGCGCGCGAGGCCGTCGGGCGCGAGTTGGTCGCGATAGGCCAGCACCTGGCGCTGCGGCAGCCCGTCCACCACCATGAAGACGACGAGCCGGGGCCTGTCCTGTCCTGCCGGCATGCCGGTGCAGCCGGCCAGCAGCAGCGAAACGAGCGCGGCGAAAAGAACAGAGATGGGGCGCGCGCTTCTCATGGAGGGTGAGCCCCCTTCAGTCGGGCAGGTACACGCCGCGGGCGAGGTAGATGGCACCCAGCAGCATTTCGCGCACCTCGACGTCGGCCAGCCGCCGGGCCAGCTTGTCCCAGGGCTGCCCCATGCCGTCCAGCGAGGTGACGGAATACAGCGCGGCCATCAGCACGAACACATTGGCCGGCCAGACCCAGGACGGCGCCCACTGCAGGCCGCAGGCGACGACGCGGGCGCCGCGCTTGAGGTGCGCCAGCACATTGCCGATGGCCGCCCTCTCGCGCAGCACGTCGTGCGTGAAATGGAACAGCGCGGCGTCCGCCAGCCCCTGCACTTGCGCCTTCGCCGCGGGCGCGCAGACCAGCTCGACGTTGCGCCAGCGGTTCTCCCGCACCCGGGCCTGCGCTTTGGCGATCATCTCCGGGCATTGCTCGATGCCGACGATGCGGCCGCCCTTGCCGATGCGGTCGTGCAGCCGCTCGAAGCTCAGTCCCGTGCCGCAGCCCACATCGAGCACCGTGTCGCCGCGCCGCAGGTCCAGGCTGGCGATCGCCTCGCCGCGGATGGGCTCGAAGATCGCGAGCTCGCGGTCGTAGAGCGGGGCGCGCCGCCGGTACTGGGCCAGCGCGGCGGCGCGGTCCGGCGCCCGGCGCGTTGCGGGGAACTGCATGAAGAACCTCGAGGGATCAGTGCGTGATGACCACCAGCACGCTGCAGGGCGCGTGCTCGATCAGCGCACCGGAGATCGAGCCGCGCCACCAGCGCGCCGCCCAGCTGTCCAGGTGCTTGTGCCCCACGACGATGAGGTTGGCCTCGACCTTCTTCGCGTAGCGGGTGATCTCGTCCACCGCCTCGCCGACCAGCACCTCGCCACGGGCCGTATAGCCGACCTCCGCGAGGCGGCGCAGGCCGTCGTCCAGCACCGCCCGGTGCTTCTTCTTCTCGCGCTCCTCCAGCTCCATGTCGTAGACACCGCCTTCCAGGCCGACGAAGCTCATGGCCGACGGCATCACCGCGACCAGCAAGACCTCGGATTGGCTCCAGTGCGCCAGGTCCTGGCAGTCCAGCAGTGCTTTCTGGCCGGCGTCGGAGCCGTCATAGGCCAGCAGGATCCTCTTGTACATACGCTCTCCCAGTTGCGGCAACCATGCGATCCGATGCAAGCATAGACCGGCGCAAGCCCGTTCACAACCCGCATTTCCCGGGAAGGCTCAAGCCGCGACCTCGAAAAGGTGCCACTCGCCCCAAGCCAGGCTCTGACGCGGCCAGCGGGAGGCCGACGCGGTCCTGACCCCCTCCAGGCATAGCAGCATCGCCTTGAACACGCCGCCATGGGCGATCCAGGCCTGGTCGGCCCCGGCCGCGCGCGATTCGTCCAACAGTTGGCCCACCCGCGCCATGAATTGTGCGGTCGACTCCCCGGTGCCGCCCGCGCGATAGTGGGTGAAGTCGGCGGCCCAGGCGTCGAGTTCGCCCCGCGCCAGACCCTTCCACAGGCGCCCCTCCCAATCGCCGAAGTCCATCTCGGCCAGCCGCGGTTCGGTGCGCGCCGCCAGATCGGGCCGCAGCGCGGCCAGCCCCCGCGCCAACTGCCCGCAGCGCCCGCGCGGCGAACTGAGCACCTCCACGCAAGCCGGCAGCACCTCGGCCAGGCGCTGCGCGGCCGACTGCGTTTGCGCCGCGTCGGCCTCGACCTCGAGCCTTCCATAACAGAGGCCGTTTTCGACCAAGGGGCGGGCATGGCGGGCCAGCCAGATGCGCATGTCAGTGTTCCAGCGCGATCGCCGCGCCCAGGTAGAAGGCGATCTCGCACAGTTGCTGCGCCGCGCCCAGCGTATCGCCGGTGAAGCCCTGCAGGCGGCGCGCCAGCACACGTCGAAACCACAGCAGCATGGCGGCGGCAAAGGCCAGGCCCGCGAGCGAGACCCACGCGGAGGACAGGTGCGCGGCCCCCGCCAGGCCGAGCGCGCACCAGCCCAGCCCGACGCCCAACCCGGCTCGTTCCATGCTGCCGGCGACCGGCAGCGACTTCGAGGTGGCGGCGCTGCCGACGTTGGGCAAAGTGGCGACGATGGCGAGCACCAGCGCGCGCGAGCTGACGTGGGCCCCCAGCAGCGCCGCCGCCGCCGCGGTCCAACCCGCGACACTGCCGATGAGGGCCAGCAGTGAAATCTTCGCGAGCAGCGCCACCATCAGCGCCAGCGCGCCAAAGGCGCCGATGCGCGAATCCTTCATGATCTCCAGCGCGCGCTCGCGCCCGTGGCCGCCGCCCAGCCCGTCGGCCGTGTCGGCCAGGCCGTCCTCGTGCAGCGCGCCGGTCAACAGCAGGGTCGCTGCCGTGGACAGGACGGCGGCGGCCAGGGGCGTGTAGCCCGAGCGTGGCAGCAGCCAGTACGCGAGCCCGTAGCAGGCCATGGCCACCCCCGCCACCAGCAGGCCCACACCGGGGAAATGGGCCAGGCTCGCGCGCTGCAAGCCCGCATCGAACCCGATCCAGCGCGCCAGCGCGGGCGGCAGCGGCACGCGGGTGAAATACTGCAGGGCCAGCAGCAGGCTGCGCAGCGAGTGGCCCAGGGCGTTCATGCGACGCTCAGGCCGCGGGCCCGGACACACCGGCCGACTCGAAGCTGGCCATTTCGCGCATCACCGCGCAGGCCGAGACCAACAGCGGCCACGCCAGCGCCGCGCCCGAGCCTTCGCCCAGCCGCAGGCCCAGGTCGAGCAGCGGCTGCGCGCCCTCCTGCGCGCTCGTGCCAAGGTGGCGCAGCATCAGCGCATGGCCGGCCTCGTTGGAGCGGTGCGAGAACACGCAGCGCTGCGTGACATGGGGCTCCAGCCGCTGCGCCACCAGCACGGCGGAGGAGGAGATGAAGCCGTCGACCACGATCACGCGCCGCTGCGCGGCGGCCTGCAGCACGGCGCCGACCATGGTCGCGATCTCGAAGCCGCCCAGGGCCGCCAGCGCGTCCAGCGGCGCCGTGGCTTGCGCATGCAGCGCCAGCACCTGGCGCAGCACTTCCCGCTTGCGCGCGACGCCGGCCGGGTCCAGCCCGGTGCCCGCGCCCACGCAATCGGCCACGCCGTGGCCGGTCAGGCGCGCCAGCAGCAGCGCCGCCGCCGAGGTGTTGCCGATGCCCATCTCGCCCAGCAGCAGGGCATTGCCCGGCAGCTGCTCGACGATGGCGCGGCCGTTGGCAATCGCCTGCTCGCATTGCGCGGCGGACATTGCCGGCCCAGTGAACGAATCGGCCGTGCCGGGCGCGATCTTGCGCACCAGCAGGCCCTCGCGCGGCGCGAAATCGCGCGCCACCCCGCAATCGACCACCGTCAGCGCGATGGCGTGCTGGCGCGCCAGCACGCTGACGGCGGCGCCGCCGGCCAGGAAGTTCTCCACCATCTGCCAGGTCACGTCGCTCGGGTAGGCCGACACGCCGCGCGCGGCCAGGCCGTGGTCGCCCGCGAACACCACCAATTGCGGCTGTTCCAGTGCCGGCGACTCGCTGCCCTGAATCAGGCCGAGCCGCAGCGCCAGCGCCTCCAGCCGGCCCAGCGAGCCCAGCGGTTTGGTCTTCTGGTCTAGCTTGTGCTGCAGGCGCTGCGCCAGCGAAGGGTTGTCGAGGTCGGAAATTTCCATGGGTTCCATCTTTCTGGTCAAGTTACGCCGGGCTCTGCCCCGGCACCGGGTTGCCGTCCATCCCTGCCCGATCGCCGATCAGGTCCGCGATCGCGCCGGGCGCGAAGTTTCGTTCGATGAAGTCGGCCAGCCCGTCGAATACGCTGTCCAGTGTCGGCGCCGCCGCGCCGAACAGCGCGTGCAGCACCGCCGGGTCCTCGAACAAGCCGTGCACGTACAGGCCCAGCACGTTGCCCTGATCGTTCTGCCATCCCAGGGCATCGGGCAGCACGGTGCGCGCGGCTTCCATGCCGGGGTGCTGCGCCGTGCGGCCGTGGTGGATCTCGTAACCCTGTACGGCCAGGCCCGACAGCGCGGCCCAGGCGCCCGCGACGGCGCCGAAACGCGCCCGCGTGCGCAGCACGGCCTTGTCAGGCTCGAAGCGGGTGACCAGCGGCAGCAGGCCCAGGCCGGGTCCGTTGTCCTCCAGGCCGTGGGTGTCGACCAGCGCCTCGCCCAGCATCTGCAAGCCGCCGCAGATGCCCAGCACCGCACCCCCGGCGTTCGCATGCCGCGCGATCGCGCCGTCCAGCCCTTGCGAGCGCAACCAGGCCAGATCGCCCGAGGTGTGCTTGGAGCCGGGCAGCACGATCCAGTCGGCCGACGCCACGTCGGCCGGGCTGCGCGCCCAGACCAGCCGGACCCCGGGCACGTTCTTGAGCGGCTGGAACTCGTCCAGGTTGCTGATGCGCGGATAGGCCACCACCGCGATCGTGCGGGTCACGGCACCGCCCGCGAGCGTGCGCTCGTCGAAGACTCCGTCCTCCTCGGGCAGCCCGTGCTGCCACCACATCGGCAGCGTCGCGATCACCGGGACGCCCGTCAGCTCTTCCAGCATTTGCGGCGCTGGCGCCAGCAGCGACGCGTCGCCGCGGAACTTGTTGAGGACGAACCCTTGGAACAGCTTTCTTTCGGCTTCGGGCAGCAGCGCCCAGGTGCCGTAGAGGTGCGCGAACGCGCCGCCCCGGTCGATGTCGGTGACCAGCAGGCAGCGGGCACCGGCGTGGCGTGCCACGCGCATGTTCACGATGTCGCTGTCCGACAGATTGATCTCGGCCGGCGAGCCCGCGCCTTCGATCACGACCACGTCGTTCTCCGCGCGCAAGGCGTCCAGGCACCGGGCGATCTGCGGCCAGACGCTGGCGCTGCGGCCGCGCCAGGCCATGCGCGTGAGCTCCTGGTCCACCTGGCCGAGCAGCACGACCTGGCTGTGGGTGTCCTTTTCCGGCTTGAGCAGCAGCGGGTTCATGCGCACATCGGGCTCGGCCCCGGCCGCCAGGGCCTGGAAGTACTGCGCGCTGCCGATCTCGCCGCCGGCCACCACGCGGGCGTTGTTGCTCATGTTCTGCGCCTTGAACGGCGCCACCTTCAGGCCCTGCCGCGCGTAGTGTCGGCACAGCGCCGTGACCAGCCAGCTCTTGCCGGCGCCGCTGGTCGTGCCCAGCACCATGACGCAGCGCGCCCGGCCGGTGTCGCTGGCGGTTCGGGTCGCCGCTGCCTTCTGCATGTTCATAGGGACCCCCACGCCGCCGCCAGGGCGTCCTGGGAAGCCGGCGGCAGCACGCCCAGCCGCACGCGCCCCGGCAGTCCGAACGAGGCGCAATCGCGCAGCTTCACGCCCCGGGCCAGCAGCCGCTCCAGCGGTGCCGCCAGATCCGGGCCGAGTCCGGGATCGCAGGTGAAGAAATTCGCCTGGCCGGGCTGGCAGGCCCAGCCGAGCGACTCGCACAGCGCGAGCTGGCGTTGCTTCCAATCGCGCAGCACGTCCAGGCTGCGCGCCAGCCACTCCTGCACTGCCGGCTCGCACCAGGCCTGCAGCATGGCCTGGCCATGCGCTCCGAGCGGCCACGACGGCGCCAGCGCTTCGAGCTGCGCGACCGCCGCTTCGGATGCCGAAGGTGCGATCGCATACGCGCCGCGCACGCCCGTGAGACCCAGCGCCTTGTTCGGGGTCCAGAGCTGCCACAGGCGATCCAGCAACGAGGGATCGAGCCCGAGCGCGCCGGTCAGCCGCAAGGGCTCGTAGGCCCGGTCCAGCACCACCAGGGCGCCACGGGCGATCAGAGAGCGCACCTGGTCGTCGGGGCTGCCCAGCGGGCTGGCCGGATCACAGGCCCAGGCCAGCGCGGATTCATCCGCCGACACGAGCTTCAGGCCGCAGGCGCGCGCCGCATGGGCATAGTCGCCATAACCGTGCGGCGGCACCGACACGCTGCACCGGCCCGCGCCGGCGGCCCAGGCCGTGATGCGGAAGACGAACTCGCTGCCGCTGGCGGCGATCACGATGCGCTGCGGCGCCACACCGTGCCATTGGGCCAGCCGTTCGCGCAGGGCACCATAGGCCGGGTCGGGATAGCGCGTGCCATCGGCCGCCTGCACCGCCGCCAGCGCCGGCAGGCAGGGGCCGCAGCCGTTCGCGTTGGTGGAGAAATCGTGCGCCGGCACACCGCGGCCGTCTGGACCGCCATGCACGCGGGGGATGGGGGCCGGATGCGTCACAGCGAAGGCCACTTCATCAGCACCGGGATGGAGAACACGACCAGCGCCAGCACGGCGCGCGCGGCCAACACCTGGGCCCGCTGGGCATCGGCGCGCTGCGGCGCGCGGCCGCCGCCGTTGAGCGCGTAGACGCCCCGCTTGCCCAGGCACACGCCCAGCGCCAGCGCCATCGCGGCCATCGGCCAGCCGCTGTTGGGCGAAGGCGTGCGGCCGGCCTCGCGGCGCAAGGCGCACCAGGGCAAGCCGCCGGCCACCGCGCCCAGCAGCAGCGCGGTGATGCGCGCGGGCAACCATGACAACACGTCGTCGGCGCGGGCCGCCCATTTGCCGGCCCATTCCCACTCGCGGCCGCCGCGCCGGCCCCGGTAGCCCCACATCGCATCGGCCGTGTTGGCGAAGCGGTAGACGGCGGCGCCCGGCAGCCCGAGCAGCACGAACCAGAACACCGGCGCGACCACTGAATCGTTCAGGTTCTCGGCCAGCGACTCGATCGCGCTTTCGCGCACCTGGGTTTCGGAGAGCGCCGCCACGTCGCGGCTGACCAGCCGGCCCAGTTGCGCGCGCGCCGACTCCAGCGATTGCGCCAGCCCGTGTTCGACGGCCGCGGTTTCCTCGCGCAGCATGCGCCACGCGAGCAAGGGCTTGAGCGCGACCCCCAGCAGCAGCCCGGCGGCGCCGGCCGCGAACTCGATCGCAACCCGCTGGATGGCGAAGGCGGCCAGCCCGACCCCAGCGGCGCCAACCAGCCAGGCCGCCGCGCCCCCCAGCAGCGCCGGCAGCTGATAGCGCAGCCCGCCCGCAGGCGCCCGCTCGGGCGCCACGGCCTCGCCGGCCCAGCGCAGATAGCCGCCCATCCACACCACCGGATGCCAGCGCGTCGCGGGCTCGCCGAACCAGCGATCCAGGCACAGCGCGACCAGCAGCGCCACCAGCGCCGTGTTCGCGATGGCGATATCCGTCAACATCAATCTTCGATGCCGCGCTGCGCCGGAATCCCGGCGTTGAACGCATGCTTGATCTTGGTCATCTCGGTGACCGTGTCGGCCAGCTCGACGATCTCCGCCGGGCAGCGCCGGCCGGTCAGGCAGACATGCACCTGGCGCGGCCGGGCGCGCAAAGTTTCCACCACTTCTTCCAGCGGCAGCCAGCCGTAGATCAGCGGATAGGTGATCTCGTCGAGCACCACCAGGAAATGCTCGCCGGCCTCGATCGTGGCGCGGGCCCGCTGCCAGCCCTCGCGCGCCAGCGCGGCCGAGTGCGCCAGATCCTGGCTCTTCCAGGAAAAACCATCGCCCAGACCTTCGATCGGGATGCCGATCTGCTCGAACATGCGGTGCTCGCCAAAGCGCGCGCTCGGCACTTTCATGAACTGGTAGATCTTGACGGCCTTGCCGCGGCCATGGGCGCGCAGCGCCAGCCCGAAGGCCGCCGTGCTCTTGCCCTTGCCGTCGCCGGTGTTGACGATCAAGAGGCCGCGGCGCTCGCCCTCGGGCTTTTCGTAGCGTTTCTCGGTTGGTGGCGTTTCGATCTTCATTGGCAAACTCTTTCAGGGATGGGTCAGCGCCAGCCAGTGGCCCGACAGCGACTGGATGGCGATGCGCTGGTCGAACACCGCCTCGAGCGCGCGATGGGTCATCGCGTCGGCGCAAGGCCCGTGGTGCGCGATGCGGCCGCGCTCCATGACAACCATTTCGTCGGCGCGCAAGGCGATCGAGATTTCGTGCAGCACGCTGACCACGGTGCTGCCGGCGGTCACCAGCTCGCGCACCAGCTGCAGCCAGTCGGCCTGATGCGGCGGGTCGAGGTTGGCCAGCGGTTCGTCCATCAGCAGCACCTGCGCCTGCACCGCCAGCGCGCGCGCCAGCAGCACGCGCTGGCGCTCGCCCCCCGAGAGCTGGCCGAGCGGCCGGTCGCGCCAGTCCCAGGCCTGGGTGGAACGCAGCGCCTGCTCGACCGCCGCGCGGTCGGCCGCGCTCGGGGCCGCCAGCCAGGCCTGGTGCGGCAGGCGGCCCAGCATGGCCACGTCATAGGCGGTGAGTTCCTCGGCCGAGCCCTCGTTCTGGCCCAGCCAGGCCAGCTGGCGCGCACGGGCCCGGCCGGTAAGCCCATGCAGCGGCTGGCCCAGCAAGCGCACCTCGCCGTGATGCGACAGCAGGCCGGCCAATACCTTGAGCAGCGTAGACTTGCCCGCGCCGTTCGGACCGACCACGCTGGTCCAGCGGCCGATCGGCAGCGCCAGCGCGATGTCGTGCAGCACCTCGACATGGCCCAGCGCGGCCCGCACGCCGCGCGCTTCCAGCGCCAAGGACGCGGGCGCGCTCACAGTCCGCCTCCCCGCCCCGGGCCCCGGTGCATCAGCCACAGCAGGTAGCCTCCGCCCAGCACCGCCGTCAGCACGCCCACCGGCAGCTCCTGCGGCGCGAGCAGCCCGCGCGCCAGCACGTCGGCGGCCAGCAGCAGCGCGCCGCCCATGGCCGCCGACAGCAGGATCAGCCGGCCGTGCGTGGTCTTGACCACCGAGCGCACCAGGTGCGGCGCGGCCAGACCGACGAAAGCGATCAGTCCGGTCTGCGCCACCGCCGTGCCGGTGGCCAGCGCCAGCGTCGCCACCAGCGCCGCGCGCATCTGCGGCAGCGGCAGGCCCAGGCTGGCGGCCGTGGCCTCGCCCAGGCTCAGGCTGTCCAGGGCCTGGCTCAGCATCCACGCGACGGCGATGCACAGGGCCAGCACCGAGCCCATGACGGCGCAGCCGGTCCAGCCGACAAAGCCGGTGGAACCGAGCATGAAGGCCTGCATCGCCTGCAAGGCTTCGGGCACCATCAGCGTGATCAGCGAGGCCAGCGCGCCCAGCACCACGCCGACGATCACGCCGGCCAGCAGCAGGCGCAGCGTGTGCTGCACGCCGCGCGCCAGCACCAGCGTGAGCAGCACCGCCGCCACGGCGCCGGCGAACGCGGCACCGGTCAGCCCCAGGCGCGCCGCCCATTGGGTCGCGAACGGACTCACGCCGAACAACGCCAGCACGATCGCCACGCCCAGCGTCGCGCCCGAAGCGCTGCCCAGCAGGTAGGGGTCGGCCAGCGGATTGCGAAACAGACCCTGCGCGACGGCGCCGGCCAGCCCCAGCAGCGCGCCGGCCAGCCAGGCGCCCAGCGAACGCGGCAGGCGGATGTTCTGCACGATCTGCAGCGCCACCGGATCATGGCGCGCGCGCAGCACGCTGTCGAACCCGGTGCTGCCCACGCTGGCGCCCAGCATCAGGCCCGCGAGCGCCGCCAGCACCAGCGCCAGCCCCAGCCAGAGGGCGAAACGCTGCTGCCGCAGTCCCACCATCATGGCCGCGCTCCCGCCGCGGCCGCCGGCGCCTTGGCCAGCAGGCAGGCGGCCATCATGCGCGCCGCCTCCGCCATGCGCGGCCCGGGGCGCACCAGCACTTCCGACTCGGCCGGTGTGAACACGCAGACGCGGCGCTCGCGCACCGCGCGGATGCCGGACCAGCCCGGGCGGTCGTCCATGCCGGCATAGTTGCGGTCGCCGACCATGATCACATCGGGATTGGCGCGCACGATGAATTCCGGGTTGAGCCGCGGAAACGGGCCCAGCGCGGCCGGGATGATGTTGGCGACGCCCAGCCGCGCCAGCGTCTCGCCGATGAAGGACGACTCGCCCGCGCCGTACGGGCCGCGGTTGACCTCGAAGTACACGCGCGTGCCCTTGATCCTGGGCGGCAGCGATTGCGCGGCCGCCGAGACCGCCGCATCGATGCGGCGCCAGACCGCCTGGGCGTCGGTCGGCGCCATCCCCAGCACGTGCGCCATCTTGCCCAGCACGCGCTGCACGTCGGAGTGGCTGCGCGGCTCCAGTGCCACCACCTTCAGGCCCAGCGCCTGCAGCCGGTCGATGGCACGCGACGAAGTGGCCAGCACCACGACGTCGGGCCGCAGCACCACGATCGCCTCGATGCTGGGGTCGAGCCCGCCGCCCACCTGCGGCAGCCGGCTGAGTTCGGCCGGCCAGTTGGAGTAGCGGTCGACGCCGACCAGGCGCTGGCATTGCCCCAATTCGCAAATCGTTTCGGTGAGCGATGGCAACAGCGAGACGATGCGCTGCGGCGGCGCGGCCAGCATGACGCGCACGCCCCGGTCGTCCACCAGCTCCAGCGCCCAGGCCGGCAGCGCCAACGCGCACAGCAGCGCGAGCAGCCAAGGTCTCATCCTGCGTCCTTCAGGGTGAGGGGCAGCCCGGCGGACATCAGTGTCACCCGCTGGCAGGCGGCCGCCGCCTGCTGGTTCAAGCTGCCCAGCGCATCGACGAACGCGCGCGCCTCGCGTCCCATCGGCACCACGCCCAGGCCGATCTCGTTGCTGATCAGGACGATCGGCCCGGCGCAGGCGCGCAGCGCGGCGGCAATGGCACGGCCCGGCGCGCCGGCCGCGGCATCGTCCCGGACGGGCGGAGGATCGTCCGCGGCATCGTCCCGCGTTGGGGGCGCATCGTCCGGCCGGGTCTGGGCCACCGCCGGCATCAGTTGGGCCGTGAGCCACAGCGTCAGGCAGTCGACCACGATCAAGGTATCCGCGCGGCTGTGCCGGCCGATGGCTTGGGCCAGTTCGCGCGGCTCCTCCACCGTTTCCATGCCCGGCACATGCTGCCCGCGGTCGCGCTGGTGCCGGGCGATGCGCTCGCGCATCTCGTCGTCCCAAGCCTGGGCGGTGGCGATGTAGACGGCGCGATGCGACGGCGATTGCGCCAGCCAGGCCGCGGCCAGGGCTTCCGCGCGCGCGGTCTTGCCGCTCTTCTGGCCGCCGAGGATCAGTTCGCTGCGCGCAATCCGCAATTCAGCCATGGGCCTGGCTCCACTCGCACATGATCCGGTGCAGCTGTTCGACGCCGTCGGTCAGCGCCGCCGGCCCAGGCTGCAGGATGTCCGCGGACTTGATCTCGAACAGCTGGCCGCCGCGCACCGCGGCGACCCGGTCCCAGCCCGGTCGCGCCGCCACTTTCTCGGGGCGGAACTTCTTGCCGCACCAGGAGCCGATCACGATGTCGGGGTCGCGCGCCGCGATCGCCGCGCCGTCCGCGATGATGCGGTCCTTGCCGAGCGGGCGCAGCGCGAGTTCCGGGAAGATGTCGTCGCCGCCGGCGATGCCCACCAGCTCGGAGACCCAGCGGATGGCGCTGATGTGCGGCTCGTCCCATTCCTCGAAGAAGACTTTCGGCCGGCGCGGCAGGGCCCGCCCCGCGCGCTCGATCGCGGCCAGGCGCGTGCGCGTCCCCTCGATCAGCTCCAGTCCGCGCGCGACTTGCCCCACCATGGCCGCGACCTGATGCAGCATGGAAAAGATCTCCGCCACGCTGCGCTGGTTGAACACGGTCACCTGCACGCCGCGGCGGATCAGCGCGGCCGCGATGTCGGCCTGCAGGTCGGAAAAGCCGAACACGCAGTCGGGTTCGAGCGCCAGGATCTTGTCGATCTTCGCGCTCACGAAGGCGCTGACCTTGGGCTTTTCCTCGCGCGCCCGGCGCGGCCGCACGGTGTAGCCCGAGATGCCGACGATGCGCGCTTCCTGCCCCAGCAGGTACAGCCACTCGGTGGTTTCCTC
>JAMPXR010000446.1 GCA_023701085.1 Ramlibacter sp.
CGACATGATCGCCGGTCCCAGCGAAATCCTGGTGCTGGCCGACGGCAGCACGCCGCCGGACTGGGTCGCCATGGACCTGTTTTCGCAGGCGGAGCACGACGAACTGGCGCAAAGCATCCTGCTGTGCCCCGACGCGGGGTACATCGCCCAGGTGCGGTCGCAGATCGACCGGCTGCTGCCCGAGATGCCGCGCGCCGGCATCATCGCGAAGTCGCTGGGCGATCGCGGCGCGCTGATCCAGACCCGCAGCATGGAGGAGGCCTGCGACATCAGCAACCGGATCGCGCCGGAACACCTGGAGATCGCCAGCCGCGACCCGCACCGCTGGGAGCCGCTGCTGCGCCACGCCGGGGCGATCTTCCTGGGCGCTTTCACCAGCGAGTCGCTGGGCGACTACTGCGCCGGTCCGAACCACGTGTTGCCGACCAGCGGGACGGCGCGCTTTTCCAGCCCCTTGGGCGTCTACGACTTCCAGAAGCGCAGCAGCCTGATCGAAGCCAGCGAGGCGGGCGCGCAGAAACTGGGCGCGATCGCGGCCGAACTGGCACGCGGCGAAGGGCTGCAGGCGCACGCGCGCGCGGCCGAAATGAGGATGAAACCATGAGTTCAGCCGCCGACCTTGCCAGCCGCGTATTCCGGCGCGACGTGCAGGGCATGCATGCCTATGCGATCCAGCCTTCGGCCGGGCTGATCAAGCTCGACGCGATGGAAAACCCGCACCGGCTGCCGCTCGGGCTGCAGGCCGAGCTGGGCCGGCGGTTGGGCGCGCTGGCGCTGAACCGCTATCCGGGTGAGCGCACCCATGACCTGCGTGCCGCGCTGGCGAGCCATGCGCGGATGCCGCCGGGCTTCGACATCACGCTGGGCAACGGCTCCGACGAGCTGATCTCCATGATCGCCCTGGCCTGCGACGTGCCCGGCGCGACCATCCTGGCGCCCGAGCCCGGATTCGTGATGTACGCCATGAGCGCCAAGCTCCAGGGCCTGCGATACAACGGGGTGCCCCTGACGGCCGATTTCGAACTCGACGAGGCGGCGATGCTGGCCGCGATCGCGCAGCACAGGCCCGGCATCATCTACATCGCCTATCCGAACAACCCCACCGCCGGGCTGTGGGACGACGCGGTGATCGAGAAGATCGTGCAAGCCGCGCCCGGCCTGGTGATCATCGACGAGGCCTACCAGCCGTTTTCCAGCCGCAGCTACATCGACCGGATCGCGCGCCACGAGCATGTGCTCCTGATGCGCACCATGAGCAAGTTCGGCCTGGCGGGCGTGCGCATCGGCTACCTGATGGGTCCGGCGGCGCTGGTCGCCGAGGTGGACAAGGTCAGGCCGCCCTACAACGTGAGCGTGCTCAACTGCGAGGCGGCGCTGTTCGCCCTGGAGCACGCCGACGTCTTCGCGGCGCAGGCCCAGGACGTGCGCGAACAGCGCTCCCTGCTGCAGCGCGCGCTGGGCGATCTGCCGCGGGTCAAGGCATGGCCCAGTGACGCCAACATGATCCTGGTTCGGGTGCCCGACGCGCAACAGAGCTTCGAAGCCATGAAATCCCGTGGCGTCCTGGTCAAGAACGTTTCTAAAATGCACCCATTGCTGGACAACTGCCTGCGCCTGACCGTCGGGACCGCCGACGAGAATGCGCGCATGCTGGCGGCCCTCGAGACATCCCTATGACCCGTCCTGCCGACGACCCCAAGAGCCACCGCCGCGCCGAGGTGGTGCGCAGCACGGCGGAAACGCGCATCACGGTGCGCGTGGACCTGGACGGCAGCGGCCAGTCCAGCCTGGCCACCGGCATCGGATTCTTCGACCACATGCTCGACCAGATCGCGCGCCATGGCCTGATCGACATCGATGTGCAGGCGCAGGGCGACCTGCACATCGACGGCCACCACACCGTCGAGGACGTGGGCATCACCCTGGGGCAGGCGGTGTATAAGGCCGTGGGCGACAAACGCGGCATCCGGCGCTACGGCCATGCCTATGTGCCGCTGGACGAGGCGCTGTCGCGCGTCGTCGTCGATTTTTCCGGGCGCCCGGGGCTGGTCATGAACGTGCCGTTCAAGAGCGGCATGATCGGCACTTTCGACAGCCAGCTGGCCCATGAGTTCTTTCAAGGCTTCGCCAACCACGCCTTCGTCACCCTGCACATCGACAACCTGCGGGGCGAAAACGCGCACCATCAGTGCGAAACCGTGTTCAAGGCGTTCGCGCGCGCGCTGCGCATGGCGCTGGAACCCGATCCGCGAGCGGCCGGCGCCGTTCCCTCGACGAAGGGTTCGCTCTGACTGACTTTTCTCAGCGCGGTCCGGTCCGAGGTCCTGGTTGCGGGTGAGCAGCTGGCTATGAAAACCTTGGCAGTCGTCGACTATGGCATGGGGAACCTGCGTTCCGTGGCGCAGGCGGTCATGCACGTGGCCGCGGGCAGCGGTTTCGAGGTGATCGTCACGGCGCGGCCGCAGGAGGTGTACGCGGCCGACCGGGTGGTGCTGCCGGGGCAGGGCGCCATGCCGGACTGCATGCGTGAACTGCGCAATTCGGGCCTGCAGGCCGCAGTGCTGGATGCGGCCGCCCGCAAGCCCCTGTTCGGCGTCTGCGTGGGCATGCAGATGCTGCTCGATCGCAGCGACGAAGGCCCTACCGAAGGACTCGGACTGATCCACGGCGAGGTCCTCAGGTTCGAGCTGGCCGGCCGCCTGCAGCCTGACGGCAGCCGCTACAAGGTGCCGCAGATGGGCTGGAACCAGGTGTGGCAGATGCCGCCGCCGGGGGACGGCGCCGTCCATGGCGTGCGGCCGCACCCCTTGTGGCAGGGCATTCCCGACGGCAGCTACTTCTATTTCGTGCACAGTTACTACGCGCGCCCGTCGGATGCGCGCCACAGCGTCGGACAGGCCGATTACGGCTCCCGCTTTACCGCCGCCATCGCACGCGATAATATTTTTGCCACCCAGTTCCATCCTGAGAAAAGCGCTGACCAAGGCCTGGCTCTTTACCGAAACTTCCTCCAATGGAATCCCTGATCGAAGGCCAGGGCGGGCCGGCGCCCCGACCTGTCATCGTCCATCATCATGCTTCTCATCCCCGCGATTGA
>JAMPXR010000447.1 GCA_023701085.1 Ramlibacter sp.
AGGAACGATTGCGCGCCGATCTTGGTGGCCTCCACCGCCGTCTCGATGGTGGCGTGCCCGCTCATCATGATGACCGGCATGCTGAGCATGCCCGTGGTGGACCACTCCTTGAGCAGCGTCACGCCGTCGGTGTCGGGCATCCAGATGTCCAGCAGCACCAGGTCGGGGCGGGCGCGGCTGCGCGCGGCGCGGGCCTGCGCGGCGTTTTCCGCCAGCTCGACGTTGTGGCCTTCGTCGTTGAGGATTTCCGAGAGCAGGTCCCGGATGCCCAGCTCGTCGTCTACCACGAGTATGTTTGCCATGTTCCAGCGCTACCTCTTGCGGCAGGGGTGTTGCTAAGCCGCAACTGCGAATGATAGCGATACTTGGGCGCCCACCACAGTGCCGTTTTCCACCCGGTTCTTCAGGTCGACGCGCGCGCCGTGCTCGTCGGCGATCTTCTTGACCACGGCCAGCCCCAGCCCGGTGCCTTTCGCCTTGGTCGTGACGTACGGCTCGAACGCGCGCTTGAGGATGTGGTCGGGAAAGCCGCCGCCGGTATCCTGCACGATCAGGCGCACCCGCCGGGACACGGCGTTCCACTGCGTGCGCAGCGTCACTTCACGCCGCGCCGCGCCCTCGGTGGCGTCCTGCGCGTTCTGCAGCAGGTTGTGAAGCACCTGGCGCAGCTGCTGCGCGTCGCCCATGACCTTGGGGCACGCCGGGTCCAGTTCCATGCGCACCGGCACGCGCGCGGATTCGTCGCGGTGCTCGTTGCCTTCGCGCGCGTACAGGTGCAGCACGTCGCCCACCAGTGCGTTGAGGTCCACCGGCTTGAGCTGCGCCGCGGGCAGGCGCGCATAGTCGCGAAATTCATTGACCAGCCGCTTCATCGCGTCGACCTGGTCCACGATGGTGTGCACCGATTTCGCGAGGATCGCCTGCTCGCCCTCGGCCAGCTTGCCGGAGAGCTTCATCTCCAGCCGCTCGGCCGACAGCTGGATCGGCGTCAGCGGATTCTTGATCTCGTGCGCCAGCCGGCGGGCGACCTCGCCCCAGGCCTGCGCCCGCTGCGCGGACACGATCTCCGAGATGTCGTCGAACACCAGCAGCCGCGCCGCCTTGCCCGGATGGTGCGCCGGCATTTCGGCGCCGCGCGCGACCAGCGTGAGGGCGTTCTGCGGCGAACCGGGCTGGGCGGCGTTGAGCTCGAACGATTGCTGCCAGTGGTCCAGGCCGTGCTGCTTGCGCTCGTTCATGTACTCGTCGAACTGCTGCTGCACCGATGTGCCGAAGGCCTCGAGCCCCTCGACGCTCGCCAGCGGCCGGCCTTCGTGGGCCGCCAGCGGCGCGCGCAGGATGCGCGTGGCGCCCGGGTTGGAGGACTGGATGTTGCCGTGTTCGTCCAGCACGATCACACCGGCCGTCAGGTTGTCCAGGATGGTCTGCAGGTTGGCGCGCGCGGCGCTGACCTGGCCCATGCTCTTGTCGACGGCGGCGCGCGCGTCGGCCAGTTGCTGCGTCATTTCGGCGAACGACCGGGTCAGTCCGCCGAGTTCGTCCTTGCCCTGCAGCGCGGGCTTGGGCGAAAGGTCGCCGGCCGCCACCTCGCGCACGCCGGCGGCCAGCAGCAGCAGCGGGCGCGCGAGCTGGTTGCCCAGCACCACGGCCAGCAGCACGGCGCCGAACACCGCCAGGAACAGGCTCAGCGTCAAGGTGCCTATGTACATGCGGCGCAGGCCGTCGCGGGCCAGCGCGCGCTCCTGGTATTCGCGATTGGCCTCCTGCACCGCGATGGCGTTGGCCATCAGGGTGGGCGGCAGGCTCTGCGTCGCCTGCAGCACGCGCGGTTCGGCCAGCAGGCCCAGCGTCGGATGGAAGACCACCGCCAGGGCCTTGATGCGCGCGTGGTTCACCGGGTTCAGCCCGGCTTCCTCGAAGCCCTCGATCACGGCCAGCGAGCGCTGCGACCGCACGTTGCGCAGCTGCTGCGGTGTCGGGCGCTCCGGGTTGAGCTGGAAGCGCGACTGGCCGGCGCTGGCGATCAGCTGCCCGGCGCCGCTCCAGAGGATCAGGTCGTTGGCCGACAGCTGCTCGCGCAGACGCTCCAGCGCCAGCGGCGCCGAGGCGTCGGGCGTCTCCGCGAGCTGCGCCGCCGCCGCCCGCGTCTTGTTGGCCAGGTCGTTGGCCAGGGTGTCCAGTGTCGCCCGCCCCAGGTTCAGCCCGGCGTCCAGCGCGCCTTCCACCTTCACGTCGAACCAGCTCTCGATGGAACGCGAGACGAACTGGTAGGACACGACGTAGATCAGCACGCCCGGCAGGAATCCGACCAGCGCGAAGATCGCAGCCAGCTTGACCAGCAGGCGGCTGCCGAACTTGCCGCGGCGCACCCGCGAGACCAGCCGCCAGCCGACCCAGACCAGCACCAGCAGCAGCAGCGCGGCGACCACGATGTTGACCACGAGCAGGCGGCCGTAATTGCGCTCGTACAGCTCGCGGTTGCCCGTCGCCTGGGTCAGCAGGAACAGCAGGACGATGGCGATCGCCACGATCACGGCCGCGGCGACCAGCACCGCCCAGCGGAAGGCGGCGGAACTGCGCATCGGGTACCGGGACGAGTCCTCGGCGGGCGGCGGGGTGCTCACTTCAGGATCTCAAACCCGAGGCGCTGGTTGCGCGATGCGTTGATGTTCCAGTCGGCGTGGCCGATGGCTCCGATCTGCAGCGGCCGCGGCAGTTGCGACAGGTCCAGACGGAACCGGAAATCGACGTTATAGCGCGCGTCCGGGTCGACTTCACCCGGGTCGGCGATCTTCCAGTGCGAGATGCGCTGCACCGCGGCCATCGCTTCCTCGCGCGTCTCGAAGCTCTGCCCCAGCGCCAGGCCCGAGTTGCCGATCGGGTTGGACGACACCACCAGGCGCCAGCGCCGCGTCAGCGGCTGGTAGGACAGCCGCATGTGGCGCGCGGCCGATGCGACCTGCTTGTCGTACCAGTACCAGCGGTCGCGAAACAGCGTGGCTTCGGCCACGAAGAACATGGGAATGCCCTTGTCCAGCGCATCGTCGATGACGGCGGGCAGCTCGAACGTGACGTTGGCCGACAGCAGCACCCCCTC
>JAMPXR010000448.1 GCA_023701085.1 Ramlibacter sp.
CAGGAGTTCAAGAAAGTCGATCCGGGCGACGTGTCCTGGGGCGACGTGCTCAAGATGAACCCGGCCGACGGCGAAAAGCTCGGGCTGAAGTCGGGCGACACGGTGAAGATTTCGTCGCCCGCCGGTGCCATCGTCACGCAGCTCAAGCTATGGGAAGGCGTGGCCCCCGGCACCGTGGCCAAGTGCTACGGCCAGGGCCACTGGGCCTACGGGCGCGTGGCCGCCAAGGATTACGGCAAGGCGCTGCCCAACGGCGGCAACAACAACGAGATACTGGTCGATGACTACGACCGCCTGAGCGGCGCGACGGCCCGCAACGGCGGCTTCACCGGCGTGCGTATCCAGAAGGTCTGACCATTAGAGGACAACGGAGTGACATCATGACAAGACTCGGAATGGTCATCGACCTGTCGAAGTGCGTCGGCTGCGGGGCCTGTGCGCTCGCCTGCAAGGCCGAGAACAACACGCGCACCCGCGGTGAGGGGCAAAGCTACAACTGGGGCGACTTCCTGATCAGGACCGAAGGCCGGTTCCCCAACGTGCAGCACACCGTGATGCCGGTGATGTGCAACCACTGCAGCGACGCGCCCTGCGTCAAGGAATGCCAGGCCAAGCCGAATCCCCACAAGGCCATGTACAAGACCCCCGAGGGGATCACCATGCACGACCCCAATCTGTGCGTCGGCTGCCAGCGCTGCCAGGAGGTCTGCCCCTACAGCAGCGAGAAGCTGGGCATGTCCAGCCTGGACGGCGGCAGCTACAGCGTGATCAGCTTCAACTTCGACGACCAGAAGACCCAGCCGTTCTGGGAGGACAAGACCGCCGTGATTCCCGGCGGCACCGCTTCCGCGGCCGAGACGGCGGCGAAGGCTGGCGCGCCCACGCCCATGATGAGCCAGTGGAAGGGCGGCGACCTGCAGCCGATCCGCAAGGACGGCGTGGTCGAGAAGTGCACCTTCTGCTATCACCGCACGCTCAACGGGCTGAAGCCGGCCTGCGTGGAAGCCTGCCCGGCCCAGGCGCGCATCTTCGGCGACCAGGACGACCCCAACAGCCAGATTTCGCAGATGCTGAAGGCGCAGAAGACCTTCCGGCTGCAGGAGGAAAAGGGCACCAGGCCGAACGTGCACTATATTGGCAAGTACAGCGCGCGGGCCTGACGGACCGTGCGGGTGATCGCCGGGGCCGGCCTGTCCGGCCCTTTTTGTTCCAGGAGCGACGATGGTGGAATTCGATTCCGAGAAAGCGGGTGCGCGTGAGGACCTGTGCAGGTTTCTCGCGGCGTGCTATTACGAACCCGACCCCGCGTTCGAGGAAGAGCGACTGTTCGACTCGATGCTGGCGGCTGCCACCCGGCTCGACGCCGAACTGGCCGCGTCCGCGCGCCGCCTGGGCGACGCGTTCGCCGCGCAGGACCTGGAAACCCTGCTGGTGGACTACACCCGGCTTTTTCTCGGACCGCCCGAGGCGCTGGCCAAGCCCTATGGCTCCTGTTGGCTCGGCGCCGAGGCCGCGCTGATGCAGGAATCGACGCTGGCCGTGATGGAACTGTACCGGGAAGGCGGCTTCGAGGTCGACGAGGAATTCATGGAGCTGCCCGACCACATCGCGGCGGAACTGGAATTCCTGTACCTGCTGGTTTTCAAGCAGAACGAGGCCGTGCGGGCCGGTCTTCCCGACGTGCGCGCCGACTGGGCCAAGCTACAAGGAATATTCCTGGCCGAGCACCTGGGCAAGTGGGTGACGCCCTTTGCCGCGGCTGTCAGTGCCGGCGCGCAGACGCCGTTCTATCGTGAGCTGGCCGGGCTGACGCAGCGTTTCCTCGGCATGGAAACGAGCGCGGCGCCGGCCCGCGCCGCCACCGGCACGGGAGTACCCTCCAGCGGCGCCGACAAGGCCGCGCCATGAAGACCCTCGTGCTGGAATCGACGCTGACCTGCCCGGTGTGCGGGTATTCGAAATCCGAGACCATGCCCACCAACGCCTGCCAATGGTTTTACGAGTGCGAGCAATGCCACACCGTGCTCAAGCCCAAGCCGGGCGATTGCTGCGTCTACTGTTCCTACGGCAGTGTCCCCTGCCCGCCCGTCCAGCAAGGGGCGAAGGGCAATGGTTGTTGCGGCTGACAGCCGGCGGCGCATTCGCGCGTCGCAAGGCGCGGCCCTGCGGCCGTCATGCGAGGATCCGCGCCGCCGCTAGCGTGTGACGGCGTTCGCGAGCACGAAGGTGGCGATCGCCGGAACATCCGACAAGGGCAGCCAAGCCGGCTCCCCTTGCGCCTGAGGGGCGGCGGGCGAATCGCTGGCGATGGCCACGATGCCGGGCCACTGCGGCCACAAAGTGGTTTTGTCCAGTTCCGCTCGCCAGACCTCCATCTTGGGAAAATCCCCGTGCTTGAAGCCTTCGATCAGCACGAGGTCGCAGTGCTGCATCCGATCCAGCAGGTAGTCCAGCGGGGGCTCGGGCGCCTCGCGCAGTTCGTGCATGAGCGCCCAGCGCTGGTTGCCCAGCAGCAGCACTTCCTTGCAGCCGGATTCGCGCAAACGGTAGGAGTCCTTGCCGGGCCGGTCGATGTCGATGTCCTTGTGGCTGTGCTTGATCAGCGACACCGTGAGGCCCCGTGACGCCAGTTCCGGCACCAGCCGCTCCAGCAGCGTGGTCTTGCCCATGCCGGAGTGGCCGGCGATACCGAATGTCTTCATGTCTGCGCGGTGTCCCTTGGCTCTGGACCAGCGATCATTCTCGCGCAGACTTCAGGACCGCGCCCCGGGGAAGCGTCCACCCGACGCTTCAGGTCGGCTTCTCGTACCAAGCCTTGCTCGAATTGACCACGCGCACCACCAGCAGCATCACGGGCACCTCGATCAGCACACCCACCACGGTGGCGAGCGCCGCGCCGGATTCGAAGCCGAACAGGCTGATCGCCGCCGCGACCGCGAGTTCGAAGAAATTGCTGGCGCCGATCAGCGCCGATGGACAGGCGACGTTGTGCGCCTCGCCCAAACGGCGGTTGAGCCAGTAGGCCAGCGCCGAATTGAAGAACACCTGGATCAGGATAGGCACGGCGAGCATCGCGATCACCAGCGGCTGCTC
>JAMPXR010000449.1 GCA_023701085.1 Ramlibacter sp.
CTCCTTCGTGGCCAGCCGCGCCGCGCAGGCGCTGTGGCCCACGCGCGTCATCGAAAAGATCGTGCTGGTCGGCACGGCCGCCTCGCGCTTCGACGTGGCCACCCTGCCGCAGGAGGCGCACGAGCGGACGCTGGTGGTCCATGGCGAGCAGGACGACACGGTGCCGCTGGCCTCCGTCATGGATTGGGCGCGGCCGCAGTTGCTCCCGGTTACCGTGGTTCCCGGAGGCGGACATTTCTTTCACGGACAATTGCCGCTCCTGAAAAGCTTGGTGGCGCGCCACCTTCGTTCCTGATCTTCCCCCGAACCCATGAAAAAAATCGTGCTGGCGCTGGCCGCGCACCTCCTGGCCCTGCTTTGTTTCGGCGCCGTTGCCCAGGCGCCGCAGCCGCCCGAGATCGCGGCGCGCAGCTACCTCCTGCTGGACGTCACTGCCAACCAGGTGCTGGCGGGCCGGGACATCGACGCGCCCATCGAGCCGGCCTCGCTGACCAAGCTGATGACGGCCTACCTGGTGTTCGATGCGCTTCGCAGCAAGAAGCTGGACCTGAAGCAGGCGCTGCCGGTCAGCGAACGGGCCTGGAAGACGCCGGGATCGCGCATGTTCATCGATCCCAAGATGCAGGTGCCGGTGGAGGATCTGCTCAAAGGCATGATCGTCCAGTCGGGCAATGACGCCACGGTCGCGCTCGCCGAAGGGGTGGGCGGCAGCTACGAGCGATTCGTCCAGCTCATGAACGACCAGGCCAAGGCGATGGGCCTGAAAGGGACCAGCTACCGCAATCCGGAAGGCCTCACGCAGGCCGGCCACAGCACCACCGCGCGCGACCTGAGCGTGCTGTCCACCCGGCTGATCCAGGACTTTCCCGATTTCCTGGGGTACTACTCGATCAAGAAATACCGCTACCAGGGCACGCCGGTGGCCAACGACACCAATCGCAACATGCTGCTGTTCCGGGATCCGACGGTGGACGGCCTGAAGACCGGCCACACGGACGCCGCGGGCTATTGCCTGATCGCCACGGCCAAGCGCGACTTCCCGAACGTGGGCTCGCGCCGGCTGCTGGCGATCGTGCTGGGCGCGACCAGCGAAACGGCGCGGGCCAACGAGGCCCAGAAACTGCTCAACTGGGGCTACACGGCGTTCGACGCGGTCAAGCTGTTCGATGCCAACCAGCCGGTGGTCACGCCCGAGATCTGGAAAGGCACCGAATCCACCGTCAAGCTCGGCCATGCCAAGCCGCTCATCGTCGCGATCCCCAGCGGTACGGCAGGCCGCATCAAGACCCAGGTGGCGCGCCCCGACCCGCTGGTGGCGCCCCTGGCCAAGGGTCAGCAGGTGGGCATGCTCAAGATCAGTTCGGGCGACCAGTCCCTGCTGGATGTCCCGCTGTTCGTGCTGGAGCCCGTGGAAGAAGCCGGCGTGTTCCGCCGCGCATGGCATGCCATGCGGCTGTGGATCAAGTGACGCGCCGAAACCGTCGTTCTCTAGCGGCGCATTTCAGGTCCGGGCGCAGCGCGGGGGCTGATTAACCCGAAAGTCCTGCATTCACACGACCCGGACGAGGCTGCGGGTGGCGCCGGCACACGCCCCGGCCGTTGAGCTTTTACTCCGATCGGGCTATACTCGAGGGCTTTTCCGCGTGGGGCGGGAAAGCTGCGCTATTTCAGCTTGATTTCACGCTGTACGTTTAGGGACGTTTAATGCCAACCATCAATCAACTCGTGCGTCAGGGGCGGGAGGTCGAAAAGACCAAATCCAAGAGCCCCGCGATGCAGAACAGCCCCCAGCGCCGGGGCGTGTGCACGCGGGTGTACACGACGACGCCGAAGAAGCCGAACTCGGCCCTGCGCAAGGTCGCCAAGGTGCGCCTGACCAACGGGTTCGAAGTCATTTCCTACATCGGCGGCGAGGGCCATAACCTGCAGGAGCACTCGGTGGTGCTGGTGCGCGGCGGCCGGGTCAAGGACCTGCCCGGTGTGCGCTACCACATCGTGCGCGGATCGCTGGACCTGCAAGGCGTGAAAGACCGCAAGCAGTCGCGTTCCAAGTACGGCGCCAAGCGCCCGAAGAAGGCCTGAAGCGGTTTTGTCGGTGCTCTTTCGGCCCTGGCAGGCCGTACGAGCGTAGTGACCCGGAGCACGGAATCGTCCGTGTGGGTCGAGTAAGCGAGAGCCCCATGGTTCTCCAGGCCCCCCGCGAGGGACGAGCCAGCTGAAGCAAATTGAGAGGTGAATCCAAATGCCACGTCGTCGCGAAGTCCCCAAGCGTGAAATCCTGCCGGATCCCAAGTACGGCAATGTCGAGCTGGCCAAGTTCATGAACGTCATCATGCAAGGCGGCAAGAAAGCGGTCGCCGAGCGCATCATCTACGGCGCGCTCGAGCAGATCGAGAAGAAGAACCCGGGCAAGGACCCGGTGGAAGCCTTCACCATCGCAATCAACAACGTCAAGCCCATGGTCGAGGTGAAGTCCCGCCGCGTGGGCGGTGCCAACTACCAGGTGCCGGTCGAAGTGCGGCCTGTGCGCCGCCTGGCGCTGGCGATGCGCTGGCTCAAGGAAGCCGCCAAGAAGCGCGGCGAGAAGTCGATGGCCTTGCGTCTGGCCAATGAACTCATGGAAGCCACGGAAGGCCGAGGCGGCGCCATGAAGAAGCGCGACGAAGTCCACCGCATGGCCGAGGCGAACAAGGCCTTCAGCCACTTCCGCTTCTAAGACCATCAACTTTTCGGAAGTGCTGGCTCGCCACAAGCGGGCCAGCCTCCATTAACGAAAGATCATCATGGCTCGCAAGACTCCCATCGAGCGCTACCGCAACATCGGCATCTCGGCGCACATCGACGCCGGCAAGACGACGACGACCGAGCGCATCCTGTTCTACACCGGCGTGAACCACAAGATCGGCGAAGTGCACGACGGCGCCGCCACCATGGACTGGATGGAGCAGGAGCAGGAGCGCGGCATCACGATCACGTCGGCGGCGACCACCTGCTTCTGGAAGGGCATGGACCTGTCGTTTCCCGAGCACCGCATCAACATCATCGATACCCCGGGCCACGTGGACTTCACCATCGAGGTGGAGCGC
>JAMPXR010000450.1 GCA_023701085.1 Ramlibacter sp.
CGCACGGCGCGATCGTGCAGCCGGCGCGCCGCAAAGTCATCCAACTGGAGCCCGCATGAACACGAACATCCTGGTGGTCGGCATCGGCGGCCAAGGCGTCATGACGGCGGCCGACCTGCTGGCGCGCACCGCGCTGGCCGTCGGCCTGGACGCGTGCAAGACCGAAGTCGCCGGCATGTCCCAGCGCGGCGGCGTGGTCAGCTCGCAGGTGCGCATCGCACCACGCGTGCTCGCCTGCGAGATCGCGCCGGGGCAGGTCGACCTGCTGATCGCGCTGGAATCGGCCGAGGCGCTGCGCTGGAGCCATTGGCTGGCCCCGACGGGACGCGCCATCGTCAACACGCTGCGCGCCGAGCCGCCCATCGTCAGCAGCGGCCGGGCGCGCTACCCGGACGACCCCCTGGGCGCATTGCGCGCGGCCGGGCACAGCGCCCAGTCGGTGGACGCCGGCGCGGTCGCCGCGGCGCTGGGCGACGTGCGGCTGGTCAACACCGTGATGCTGGGCGCCGCGTCGGCCAGCCTGCCCTTCGACAGCGACGTTCTGCTGGACCAGATCCTGGACCGCTTCGGCGGGAAGGAGGAACTGCGGCGGCGCAATGCCGAGGCTTTCGAGGCGGGGCGGACGCAGAGCACGGCCGCGTCGATCGCAAGTGCGCAGAAGATGCTGGACGCGGTCGCCTGAAGGCACCCGCGTGACCCTGCGGCCGCGACGGCGCACGTCGCGGCCCGGCGCCCTTGATCTTCCCGCGATTTGGCATAGAGTGCTGCTGTAGTGCTCGCGTTTGTGCTCGTTCGCGGCGGGGTGCATCCGGGAGATGGCGATCTCATTCCACCCGCCGTCTGGAAAGACTGAAGCCATGAGCACATACCTCGGAAGCATTTCGCGGCGATCGCTGCTGGCCAGCGCCACCGGACTGGGCCTGACCGGCAGCCTGTTTTCCAACATCCCCATCGCCTCCGCGCAGGCATTGACGGGACCGCCGCCCGAGGTGGACCGTCTCGCCGTGCGTGTGGTGACCGACTCCTACCAGCACTTGCTGGAACCTTCCGGGAAAGTCGGCGAGGTCACCGTGCAACGCCCCATCGTCTTCCCGGCCGGCGGCGTGCCGCAGGCGCTGCAGAACGAGTGGGGGCTGGCTTTGCACCTCGAGTCGGCGCGCGGCGGCGAAACCCGGCAGATCCTCGTCGATTTCGGCTTTACCGGGCACACCTTCAACAACAACCTCAAGCTGCTGAACATCGACCCCTCCCGGTTCGACGCCATGTTGCTGACGCACGGACACTACGATCACTTTGGCGGCATGGTGGAGTTTCTGGCCGAGCACGGCAAGAAGCTCAAGCCCGGCCTGCCCTTTTACCTGGGTGGCGAGGAGTGCTTCTGCACGCGCGAGGTCGGCCCGGCGACGACCCCGTTTCCCTTCGGCGCGCTGGACCGAAAGGCGATCGCCACGGCGGGCCTGCGTGTCCTGTTCGCGGAGCGGCCCTCGACCTTGGCTGATCATGGGTTCACCACCGGACAAATTTCGATGGTCTCGTTCGAGAAGCCTGCTCCGCCCAGCCGCATGAAGGTCGGCCTGCAGGCGGACGGGCTCGGCTGCGCTCCCGACAGCGTGCCCGCGGAAAAAGGCAATCTGACCCTGGTGCCCGACGATTTCCAGCACGAACAGGCCACCTGCTTCAACCTCAAGGGCAAGGGCCTGATCGTCATGACCTCGTGCGGGCACCGCGGCATCGTCAATTCGGTGCGCAGCGCGATGAAGGTCTCCGGAGTGAACAAGGTCCATGCCGTCCTGGGTGGCTTCCACCTGATGCCCACGCCCGAGGATTTCGTGCGCAACACCGTCGCCGCGCTCAAGGAGCTCAACCCTGATTACCTGATCCCGATGCATTGCAGCGGCACCCGGTTCTACGAAATGGCCAAGCAGGAAATGCCGGGGCGCGTCCTGCTCAGCTCGACTGGCACGCGATTTGTCTTCGGCGCCTGACGCGAACGCCGAGGAGGGCGACATGTCCACACCCCGCACAGCCCTGTTCCTGCTTGCCACGGGCCTGCTGCTGGCCGCCCACGCCCATGCGCAAGCACCCGTTGCGGAAAATGGGCCCAGCGAGATCGCCCAACTGCTGGAACTCAAAGGCGATGCCGCGCGTGGAAAGGTGGTCTTCGCGTCCTGCGCGGATTGCCACCGCAAGGACGCCTCCGGACGGGCCAACGGAGTGTTTCCCCGGCTGGCGGGCCAGTACGCTTCGGTGTTGATGAAGCAGCTGAGCGACATCCGCGCGGGTCGACGCAACAATGCCAGCATGCTGGGCCTCGCGTCGAGCCTGAGCTTGGCCGATATCGCAGACGTTGCCGCCTACCTGCAGTCGCTGCCGGTGAGCGAGCGAACCGGCAAAGGCCCGGGCGCCGCGGTCACGCGCGGCAGGCAGCTCTACGAACGCGACTGTGCCATGTGCCATGGCGGCAAAGGCGAAGGCGACGCAGCGAAGTTCTACCCGATGATCGCGGCGCAGCATTACCGCTACCTGCTGCGCGAAGTCACCTCCATCCGCGACGGCGACCGCGGCAATTCAGACCCGGCGATGGTTCGGATGGTGAAGAACTACGACGCGGTGGACATCGAAGCGGTCGCGGACTTCATGTCGCAATTGCCGCCGCCCAAGCCCTAGAAGCTGGCGCGATGCCATGGGATGGAACGTGCTTGGCAGGCGGCCCGCCGTATTGCCGTGAACACCAGGCCGGCTGCGGCGTGCGCGCCCCGGACAAGGCCTCGGAACGTTGACGCCAACATGGAATTCGGACATTCTGGTGATACTCGTGACGGAGGGTCACATGCTCAAGCGCATTCAGGCATCTGTCGGTTTCGGCGGTCGCAACAACCCCGCGGACGTTATGACCGCGCAGTACCTCCTCAATTGCGTGCCCGCCGCTCAGGGCGGCCCGCTCCGCGAGCTGGTCATCGACGGCATTGTCGGCCCCCTGACGATGGGCGCGATCAGGAAATTCCAGAACGCCATGCTCGGCCGCTCCGACGGCAGGATCGATCCGGACGGCGGCACGATCCGCGCGCTGCTGCCGTACGACCCG
>JAMPXR010000015.1 GCA_023701085.1 Ramlibacter sp.
CCGGGGTCGTGGCGGCCGCAGCCTGCGAGTGGGTGGCGGACACGATGCGGATGCGGCTTGCGTTGGGTTCGAGCGTGGCGGCGGCCATGGATTCTCCTCGTGTTGCCTGGAAATCAGTGTTGCGAAGCGGTTTCGACCGCCGGGACCAGCTGGTCGAACTCGGTGCTCTTGTCGAGGAAGCGCTGCGCCCCCTCGCCCAGATAGCGCTTGCGGTAAGCGGGTGCGGAGTTGTTGCTGAAGACGACGAACGCGATGTCGGGTGCGGTCTCGCGCACCGCGCGCAGCACCTGCAGCCCGGAGCCGCCTTCGAGCTGGACATCGAGCACGACCACGTCGGGATGGGCGGCCAGGATGCCGTCGATGGAGCCTTGCGGCGTTTCGGCATGACCGACCACGGCCATGGCGCGCGCGGCGAGCATCGCGGCGACGCGTTCGCGAATCAGGGCCGAGTCGTCGGCCAGGAACACTCGGACGGGGACATGGCTCTGTGGCATGGCCGTTACTTTGGCGCTTGCCGAGGCCGCTGGGTATCGGAGGCGGCTGAAAAAAGGCTCGGTGGAGTCCGGTTAGCGCCTTCGCGAAGGCCTAGCCGGGCTAGGAATCGTCCTAGGGACCAGGTTCCCAGGATTCCCGCCCTGCACGCAGGCGCCGCGCGGATCACAATTCACCACGGCCGTGCGTTGCAGATTGCAAAAGTCCACTGTCGGGCACCGCCGGCCGGCGCATTCGGACAAGCTGGGAGCATCCCGTTTGAAAGGCCGCTCGCATGGCATCCTCCTTCCCGCCGCAACGATCCGGGCACGCCTCGCACCCGTTCGCGCTGGCCGCCCTGGTGATGGTTCTCACCTTCGGGCTGGTCTTCGCTGCCGTGCTGACGCACCAACTGCTGGCACGGCAGCACCGGCTGATGGTCCTGCAGGCTCATCCGGCCCAAGAACTGCGCTCTCCCGTTCCCGATGCGCAGCGCTGCCCGGCCCTGTACGGGCGCATGCCCGACGACGCCATCCATCGGGGCCGCCGGGCGCTCGACGCCGCCCACGGCTGCCCGCCCGGCAAATGGACCTGAGCAGCCAGCCCTAGCGCGCCGCCGGCGCCGCCGCGGGTTCCGCCTCCCGCGGCAAGGTGAGCACGGCTTCCAGCCCGCGTTGCGGGCGATTGCGCAGCGTGATGTCGCCGCCGTGCATGCGCGCGATGTTGCGCGCGATCGCCAGCCCCAGCCCCGTACCGCCGGTCTCCCGGCTGCGCGAACCCTCGAGCCGGTAGAAGGGCTCGAACACCTTTTCCAGTTCCGCCTCGGGGATCCCCGGGCCTTCGTCCTGCACGCGCAGGGTCAGCAGCCGCGGCGTGTCCTCGACGCCGACGGTGACATGGCCGCCGTACAGCGCGGCGTTGTCGATCAGGTTGCCCAGGCAGCGCCGCAGCAGCGGCGCCACGCCGATGCAGGGAGCCAGCGCGCGGCCTTCGACCCGCGGCGCGCGCCCCATCGCCTCGTTGTCGGATTGCAGGCTCTCCAACAGCGCCATCATGTCGACCGGTTGTTTCGGCTGGCCGCCCACACCCCGCATGAATTCCAGCGTGTGCGTGACCATGGTTTCCATTTCCTTCAGGTCGGCCTCGAAGCGCTGGCGCAGGTCGTCATCGTCGAGCAGGTCGGCACGCAGTCGCATGCGGGTAATGGGCGTCTTCAGGTCATGCGACATGGCCGCCAGCACGCGGGTGCGGTCCTGGATGAAGCGCGAAAGGCGCGCCTGCATGGTGTTGAAGGCCCGGGCGGCCTGCCGGATCTCCTCGGGCCCTTCCTCGGACAAGGGTGGGCGGTCGATGTCCTTGCCCAGGGCTTCGGCCGCATCCGAGAGCAGGTGCAGCGGCCGGGTGACCCAGCGCACAGCGACATACGACAGCACCAGGACCGCGGCCGCCAGCACGCCCAGGGTCAGCGCCAGGCGCCACGGCAGGGACGCCGCGGCCGGCGCGAGTTCGGTGTCGAAACGCGCCCAGCGCCCGTCGCGCAAACGCACCTCGGTGCGCAGCACGGGTCCGGCGTGCGGACCCGCGCGCCCCATGCCCGGCCCGCGTCCCATCATGCCCGGCCCGCGCTCCATCATGCCGGGTCCACGCCCCATCATGCCGGGCCCGCCGCCCATCATCGCCGCCGCGCCATCGCCGGGCATCAACGGCGGCCGGCCCGGCGCCGCGGCCGCCCACGGGCCGAACGGCTCGCCGGGCGCCACGCGCAGCTCGCGCTCGTCGCCCAGCACCCCGTGCAGCAGCGCCGTGAATACCGCCGCCTGCCGGCCCGCCGGCTCGGCCGCGGCGGCAAGCTTGGGTGCGTCGTGCAGGGACAGCACCAGGGGCGGCACGTTCAGCACGGCGACGATGCGCTCGCGCTCGGGCGGCGCCAGGGTGTCCAGCAGCCTGACCGCGTCGGCGATGCGCTGCGCCTGCTGGCTGCCACGGGTGGCGAGCAGCAGCCGGTCGCGTTCGGCCAGGTTGATGGCGGCGCTGAGCAATTGCGCCAGCAGCAAGCCGCCGGCCAGCACCAGCATCAGGCGGCCGAACAGCGAACGCGGCAACCACCGGGCCGGCGCCGCCATCACGCCGCCGCCTTGTCCACCGGCACCGAGAGCACGTAGCCTTCGCCGCGCACCGTCCTGATCATGGCGGCATCGCGCGAGCCGTCGCCGAGCCGGCGCCGCAAGCGGCTGACCTGCACGTCGATGCTTCTATCCAGCGCATCGGCTTCCTTGCCGCGGGTCATTTCCACCAGCTGGTCGCGGTTGAGCACCCGATTCGGATGCGCGAGGAAGATGCGCAGCAGCCGGTATTCGGCCCCGCCGATGGGCGTGACCACACCGGCGGGCGAGACCAGGTGCCGGTGGGCCGTGTCGAGCACCCAGCCCGCGAAGCGGATCTCGCGCTCTTCCTCGGGCCGCAGGTTGGGCGGCAGGCTGCGGGCGCGCCGCAGGATGACCTTGATCCGCGCGAGCAGTTCGCGTGCGCTGAACGGCTTGGGCAGGTAATCGTCAGCGCCCATCTCCAGCCCGACGATCCGGTCGGTTTCCTCGCCGCGCGCGGTCAGCATGATGACAGGAATGTCCGAGCGCACGCGCAGGTTGCGGCACAGGGTCAGGCCGTCCTCGCCCGGCAGCATCAGGTCCAGCACGATCAGGTCGAACGTTCCCTTCTCCAGCGCCTGCCACATGGCGCGGCCGTCGCCGACCGCCGTCGACCGCAGGCCGTTCTTTTGCAGATAGCGTCCCAGCAGGCCGCGGATCTCCGCGTCGTCATCGACGATCAGGATGTGATCGGCTCGGTCCATGGCTTCGATTACAGCCCGGGGTCCCTGACCCGGGGCAAGCAGGAAAGTAACACAGCATGTCAAAACACGCGGCTGTCGTGGTGCGCGACAAAAAGGCCATCCGGTGACATTCCCTTCTTACATCAGCGCGTTGAAATCGATCCGGTTGCCAAGGATTTTCTTGCAACCGGCAGGCGCGCCGGGCGCGCCGACCCGTAGCAAACCAGCAATGAGAGGAATCGCAGCATGAAACTCACCTACAAGATCGTCGCGGGCGCGGCAGCCGCTTTGTCCCTGGCCGTGGCGGGCCTCGTCCATGCGCACCCCGGCGGTGGCATGGGCTGGGGCATGGGCCCGGGGACGGGCCCCGGCATGGGACCCGGGATGGGCCCCGGCATGGGCTGGGGCATGGGACCCGGCATGGGCTTCGGCATGGGCCCGGGCGCCGGTCCCGGGATGCGCGGCGGGATGGGCCCCGGCATGGGCGGCTGGATGGGCGGCGCCGACGCGGCCGCCGTGGCCGCGGGCCAGGCGGCCCAACTGAAAGCCGCATTGAAGATCACGCCGGCGCAGGAAGCGAGCTGGAAGAAGTTCGAGGCGGCGCTGCAGCAGCAGGCCTCGGCCATGCAGAGCCAGCGCGCCCAAATGCAGGCCTGGATGGATTCACAGCGCCCCGGCGCGGGCAGCGCGGGGTTCACCGCCCAGCGCGACGCGATGATCAAGCAGCATGATGCGAACCGGACGGCGCGCTCCGATGCCTTCAAGGAGCTGTACGCCGCGTTGACTCCCGAGCAGCGAGCCATCGCGGAAAGCGGCATGGGACCCATGGCCGGTCCCCGGATGGGCCGCTGGCATCCCATGCGCTGACCCGCGACGCGCGGCCCGGCCCCCGAATGTGCCGGGGCGCCGCCCCCGTTGGAGCATCACCGGCACGAAATCGACCCGCCGCCCGCGACCCGGGCCCGGCGGGTTTTTTATTGGCGTGGCTGAAACCTCCCGGCTGAAACCAGCCCCCGCTTGACCTGACCCGCATGCGCCCGTATACTGGTAGGGGTATAAGTATCCAGCACCGCGCCACCCAACCGATTCAAGCCGCCATGCATCTTCGTTCCATCCTGTCCGCACTGCGCGCCTGGCGCCGCCGCGCCCTGCCACTGCCGGCGCTCCTGCTGGCGGCCGCGGCGGCCGCGGGGCCGGTCGAGGTGCCGGTCGTGACGGCCGTCCCGCAGCCCGTGCCGGTGGGGTTCGAACTCGACGGCGTGGTCGAGCCGGTCACCCAAAGCACCGTGGCCGCGCAAGCGTCGGGACGAATCAGCCAGTTTGCGGTGAAGGCCGGGCAGCGCGTGCGCGCCGGGCAGTTGCTGGCGGTGATCGACGACCGGGAAAGCCAGGCCGGGCTGCAGCGCAGCCGCGCCCAGACGGCCCAGGCCGAGGCCGAATTGCGCAACGCGCGGGCCCAGTTCCAGCGCACGCGCGAACTGCAGGCCAAGGGCTTCGTCAGCAAGGCGGCACTGGACACCGCCGAGACCGGGTTCAAGGCCGCGCAGGCCGGGCACGACCAGGCCGCGGCGGGCCAGCGCCAGTCGGCCATCGCCCAGGAATTCACGCGGGTCAGCGCACCTTACGATGGCTGGGTGCTGGAAACGCTGGCGCAGACGGGCGACCTGGCGGTGCCGGGCAAACCGCTGCTGACCCTCTATGCCCCCTTGCCGCTGCGGGCGGTGGTCCAGGTGCCCGCTTCGCGCGCCGCCGCGGCGCGCGAAGCGACCGAGGTGGCGGTGCGCCTTCCCGATGGCAAGGGCGAAGGCCGATGGATCCGCCCCACGCTGAAGGCCATGCTGCCGGCGGCCGACCGCGTCTCGCAAACGCTGGAGTGGCGGCTCGAGCTGCCGCCGGAGGCCGCCGCCGAGCTCGCGCCGGGCCAGCAGGTCCAGGTGCGTTTCGCCGCCGGCGCGCAGCGGCGCATGGTGGTGCCCGCGAGCGCCGTGCTGCGCCGGGGCGAATTGACGGCCGTGTATGTGGCATCGCGCGACCGCAACAGCTTCGTGCTGAAGGCGGTGCGCGTGGGCGCCGATCACGGTGCCGCGGGCGTCGAAGTCCTGGCGGGGCTGGACGCGGCCGACGCCGTCGCGCTGGACCCGGTCAGGGCCGGCCTGGCCGGCGCGCGGCCTGCCCTTGCCCCCTGAGCCCCGATGACGACCGAATCGACTTCCGCTTCGTCCGTGCCCGCCGGGCGCCTGGGCATCTCCGGGCGCATCGCCGCGGCGTTCCAGGACAACGCCATCACGCCCTTGCTGGCCATCGTGGCATTGCTGCTGGGGCTGTTCGCCGTCCTGGTCACGCCGCGCGAGGAAGAGCCGCAGATCAACGTCACCATGGCCAACGTGCTGATCGCCTTTCCCGGCGCGAGCAGCATCGACGTGCAGAACATGGTGGCGCGGCCGGCCGAACAGGTGCTTTCGCAGATCGCCGGCATCGAGCACACGTTCTCGGTCGCGCGCCCGGGGCTGGCGGTGCTGACCGTGCAATTCAAGGTGGGCGTGCCGCGCACCGAAGCGCTGGTGCGGCTGTACGACGTGCTCAACGCCAACCAGGACTGGCTGCCGCGCGACCTGGGCGCGCTGCCGCCGGTGGTCAAGCCCAAGGGCATAGACGACGTGCCCGTGCTCGCGGTGACGCTGTGGAGCCCGGACACGCTGGCCGCGAACGACCTGGAGCGCATCGCGCGCACGCTGGAGGCCGAGCTCAAGAGCGTGCCCGGCACGCGCGAGGTCCAGACCATCGGCGGGCCGGGCCGCGCCGTGCACGTCTGGCTCGATCCGGCCCGGATGCGCGAGCGCGGCGTGGACGTGCTGGGGCTGAAGGCGACGCTGGCCGCGGCCAACCTGGGCATGCCCTCGGGGGCGGTGCTCGACGACGCCGATGCGCCCGCCCGCATGCTCAGCGTGGAGACCGGCGAGTTCCTGCGCACGGAAGAGGACATCGCTTCGCTGGTGGTCGGTGTCCACCAGGGCAAGCCGCTCTACCTGCGCGAGGTCGCGCGCGTCGAAGCCGGCGCGCGCCTGCCGCAGCGCTACGTCTGGATGACCCCCGGCGCGGCGTCGGCCTCCGGCGGTCCCGGCGAGGTGGCGCCCCGCACCGGGCAGGTCTTTCCCGCCGTCACCCTGACCGTGACCAAGAAACCCGGCGAGAACGCGGTGGACGTCGCCGGCGCGGTGCGCGCGCGCATCGACTCGCTGCGCAACACGGTGATCCCGGCCAACATCGAAACCACGGTGACGCGCGACTACGGCGAGACCGCCGCGGAAAAAGCCAACAAGCTGATCCAGAAACTCGCGTTCGCCACCGCCTGCGTCATCGCGCTGGTCGGCCTGGCCCTGGGCCGCCGCGAAGCCGTCATCGTCGGCGCGGCGGTCGTGCTCACGCTGACCGCGACGCTGTTCGCTTCCTGGGCCTGGGGCTTCACGCTCAACCGCGTGTCGCTGTTCGCGCTGATCTTCTCCATCGGCATCCTGGTGGACGACGCCATCGTCGTGGTCGAGAACATCCATCGCCACCGGCAGCTGCACCCGGAACTGCCGCTGCGCGCGATCATCCCCGGCGCGGTGGACGAAGTGGGCGGCCCCACCATCCTGGCCACCTTCACCGTCATCGCCGCGCTGCTGCCGATGGCCTTCGTCTCCGGGCTGATGGGCCCGTACATGAGCCCGATCCCGATCAACTCCAGCCTGGGCATGGCGATTTCGCTGGCGGTCGCCTTCACCGTGACACCCTGGCTGGCGCTGAAGCTGGTCCGGTCCCACGGCAACGCCGCGGCGCACGGCCAGGGTGCGCTGGCGGGGCGCATCCAGCACGTGTTCACCTGGCTGCTCACGCCCCTGCTGGCCAGCGCGCGCAGGCGCTGGCTGCTGCTGGCGGGCATCCTGGTCGCCCTGCTGCTGTCGGGCGCACTGGCCGCCGTCCAGTGGGTGGTGCTCAAGATGCTGCCCTTCGACAACAAGAGCGAGTTCCAGGTCGTGGTGGAAATGCCGGCGGGCACGCCGCTGGAGAGCACCGCGGCGGCGCTGCACGAAATGGGCGCCTGGCTGGCGCGCCAGCCGGAAGTGCGCGACCTGCAAGGTTATGCCGGCACGGCCAGCCCGATCACGTTCAACGGCCTGGTGCGCCAGTACTACCTGCGCGCCGAATCGGAGCAGGGCGACCTGCAGGTGAACCTCGCCGGCAAGCAGCAGCGCTCGCAGCAAAGCCACGCGATCGCGCAGCGCATGCGCCCCGCCCTCGAGGAGATCGGCCGGCGCCACCGGGCCCGCGTGAAGATCGTGGAGGTGCCGCCCGGGCCGCCCGTCATGAGCCCGCTGGTGGCCGAGGTTTACGGTCCCGACGAGGCCGGGCGCCAGCGGCTCACGCGCCGCATCGAGGCGGCCTTTGCCGGCACGCCCGACGTCGTCGGCGTGGACACCTCCTTGAAGGAAGACGCCCATCAGGTGCACCTGACCGTGCGGCGCCAGCGCGCGGAGTCGCTCGGCATCCCGGTGTCGGCGGTGGCGCAGACCGTCCACGCGGCGCTGTCGGGCGCCGAGGCGGCCTACCTGCACGACGGGCAGAGCAAGTACCCGGTGCCGGTGCGGCTGCAGCTGCCGCTGGCCGACCAGGTCGGGCTGGACGCCCTGCTGGCCCTGCCCATGCGCTCGGCTTCGGGGCGCGCGGTCCCGCTGTCGGAGCTGGTGCAACTGGAACGCGGCACGATCGACAAGCCGCTTTTCACCAAGGACCTGAAGCACGTGAGTTACGTGTTCGGCGACGTCGGATTGCGCACCGGCGACCATGCCGGGCCGGGCACGCCCGATTCGCCGCTGTATGGCCTGTTCGGCATCCGCTCCAGGCTGGGCGCGGCGGCCGAGCCGGGCGCCGGCGACCTGGGCGAGTACTGGATCCGCCAGCCCGCCGATCCCTACCGCGCCTATGCCATCAAATGGGACGGCGAATGGCAGACCACCTACGAGACCTTCCGCGACATGGGTGCGGCCTACGCCGTCGGCCTGGTCCTGATCTACCTGCTGGTCGTGGCGCAGTTCCGCAGCTATCTCACGCCGCTGGTGATCATGGCGCCCATTCCGCTCACCGTGATCGGGGTGATGCCGGGACACGCCCTGCTGGGCGCGCAATTCACCGCCACCAGCATGATCGGCATGATCGCGCTGGCCGGCATCATCGTGCGCAACTCGATCCTGCTGGTGGACTTCATCGACCTGCAGGTCGCCAGGGGCGTCGCCTTCCGCGCCGCCGTGGTGAATTCGGCCGCCGTGCGCGCGCAGCCCATCGCCCTGACCGCGCTGGCCGCGATGACCGGCGCCTTCTTCATCCTCGATGACCCGATCTTCAACGGGCTGGCCGTCTCGCTGATCTTCGGCATCCTGGTGTCCACCCTGCTCACGCTGGTGGTGATCCCCGTTCTGTACTACGCGCTGAACCGCCGCCGCCTGGAAGCCGGGGAGCCGGCCGGAGCCGGCGGGCCGGCGCATTGATTTTTCTTTCATCAACCTGGAGTCGCATCATGACTGTCGAACGCTACATCCGCATCTTCGCGGGCCTGTTCATCCTCATCTCCCTGGCGCTGGGCGTCGAGGGCAGCCCGCTGTTCGTCAGCCGCTGGGCGCTGGCCTTCACCGCCTTCGTCGGGCTGAACCTGTTCCAGTTCGGGTTCAGCAACGTCTGTCCGCTGGGCTTCATCCTCAAGAAACTCGGCGTGCCCGAATCGGCGACCTCGTGCCGCATCTGAGGCCGCCATGTCCGAAGACACCATCCGCGTCGAGTTGACGCAGCGACAGGACTACAGCTTCGACGTGCGCTTCGGCGGCGATGTGCCGCAGCTGCTGGTGGACGAGCCGCCGCCGCTGGGCGGCGGCCGGGGCCCATCGCCCCAGCAGCTGTTGGCGGCGGCGGTGGGCAGTTGCCTGTCGGATTCGCTGCTCTTTGCCCTGCGCAAGTTCAAGCAGAAGCCCGAACCGATCAGCTGCAGCGTCGAAACGGCCGTCGGCCGCAACGCCGAGGGACGGCTGCGCGTGCAGACGATGAAGGCGGTCCTGAAGCTGGGCGTCGCGGGCGCGTCGCTGGAGCACCTCACCCGCGTCTTGAGCCAGTTCGAGGCTTTCTGCACCGTCACGCAAAGCGTGGGACAGGGCATCGCCATCTCGGTGGAAGTCTGGGATGCGGACGGAGTACGCCTCAAATGATGCCCACGCTCACGAACGCGTCGGCCCGCGCCGACATCCTGGCCCGCCTCAAGCGTGCCGAGGGCCAGTTGCGCGGCATCCAGCGCATGGTCGAGGAAGGTTCGCCCTGCCTCGAGGTGGCCCAGCAGTTCTCGGCCGTGCGCAAGGCGCTGGACAGCACCTATGTGCGCATGACGATGTGCATGCTCGAACAGGAACTGGACGCGCACCTGCGCAAGGGCGGCGGGCTGGAAAGCGACCTCGCACCCTTGATGGCCGACGTGCAGAAGCTGCTGGTGCGGATGGGGTGAAGCACCCGGGCCGCGTCCGCACCGCCCAAAGCCGTGTTGACAGGCCCTAATGCGCGGCCAGCGCCAGTTCGCGCAGGACGCGCCGCTCCAGTTCCGCCACGCTCACGGCCGTCAGGTCGAGTTCGTGAATGGCCGCTAGCAGGCTGATCGTCGCCTGGCCGAGGCCGGCCTTGAGCACCTCGATGAAAGTGGGCCCGGCGAAGATGGTCAGGCGGTGGAAATGCGCGAGCCGCGCCTCCTGCTCCAGGAATCGGCCCAGCTCCTTGGCGAAATGGGCGCACTCTCGTTGCCCGGCGTCGGCCGCGGGGTCTGAGGGCTGGCCGCGGCCGGCCGGATGCACGAAGCTTTCAAGGATCACCATCGCGCTGCCGGGTTCCTGCTGCAGGACGCGGGCACGGGTGGTGTTGGCGATCAGTATCCAGTCGGGTCTCGGTCTCGTGTGCATCGAGCTTGGCGCGCGGGGGCCCGCAATGGTCCTGCGGGACCATAGCTCTGCCATGGCCGGCCCGCCTTGATTCGCGTCAAATTCCTCCGCGAAGCGCCGGCTCGGCTGTCCTGCCCATCAATGGGCCATCAGGACCGGCAGGGTCATGGACGACAGCACCGTGCGCGTGGCCCCGCCCAGTACCCACTCGCGCGCGCGGCTGTGGCCATAACAGCCCATCACCAGCAGGTCGGCGTCCAGGTCGCATGCCCGCGTGAGCAGCAGTTCGCCGACGGCATCGGGCTCACGGGCTTCCAGGTGCCAGACCGCCTGGATGCCGCGCAGCTTCAGGTAGCCGTCCAGGTCCAGCCGCGCCCCGGCGATGGACTCGTCTTCCTCCATCCAGGAAAGCACGTGGACGCGCCGCGCGCGCTGCAGCATCGGCACCGCCGCGCCCACGGCCCGGGCGGCCTCCCGCGTCGGCTTCCACGCGATCAGCGCGGTTTCGCCGATCTCGGAAGGCGCTCCCGCATACGGCAGGATCAGCGCCGCCTTGCCGCTCGCGGCGATCACGCTCTGCGGAAAGTCCGAAGGCACGCCGGCCGATGGATTCGAAGGATCGTGCTGGCCCAGCACCAGCAGGTCGGCATACAGTGCCTGCCGGAAGAAAGCCGGCACGATCGGGTCGTCGCGCACTTCGGCCCAGGTGGCGTGCACCCCGGCAACGGCGAGCGAGCGCTCGAGCATGGCGCGCGCCGCCGCGCGCCGCTCGTCATCGATGTCGCGCAGGCCGGCGGCGACGCTGAGTCCCGCCTCGGCCGCGAAAGGCACCACCAGCAGGGCCGGCGTCACGGCGTAAAGCGCCGTCACCGCGGCGCCATGCGACCCCGCGATGGCCCGCGCCACCGCCAGGCGCCGCGCCGCGCCCGGCGACGCGTCCAGATGGACCAGCAACTGCGTGAGGGATTCCTTCATGATCCAGCTCCTGTCGACGGCTGCTCAGGACACCTTAGGCCGCCGACGCACGCGCCGCCTTGAGCGCCGTCAAGCCGTGTTCGCGGCTTGAAACGCGGCGCCGGCGGACCTATAAATCGCAGTCCGCCAGGCCCCTCGTGGCGCGCACGCGCATGGCGGTCGGGCACGGGCTGGCGCTTTCACCAAGGAGACGAATCATGATGGTCGCACGTTGGAGCATCGACGCGAAGTTCGGGTACAAGCAGAACGTAGTGGACATGATGCAAAGCTGGCTGCGCGACATCGCGCCGAAGGTCGGCATCAAGCCGGAGCAGACGCGGCTGCTGACCGGCTCGGTCGGGGCGCTGGAAGCCTCGGTCGTGTCCGAGCATGTGATCGAGAACCTGGGTGAGCTGAACAAGGCGTGGGACCAGCTGGCGGCGCTGCCCGAGCACAAGAAGTGGGGCCAGGAGCTGGAGCCCTACGTGGTGTCGGGCACCAGCCGCTGGGAGATCTTCCGCCTGGTCTGAGCGCGGCGTTCAGGGCTCGAGGCTGTCGGCCAATCCGTGCCGGATGGCGTAACGGATCAGCTCGCTGGCGTTCTGCAGCCCCATCTTCTGCATCAGGTTCGCCTTGTGGGTGCTCACGGTCTTGACCGAGAGCTTCAGGCGCGCGGCGATCTCGGTGACCGACACCCCGTCCGCGAGCAGTCGGAACACCTCGAATTCGCGGTCCGACAGCATTTCGTGCGGCTGGCTCTCGCTGCCCGGCATCGCGCCCAGCGCGAGCTGCTCGGCCACCTCGGGCGTGATGAACGCGCCGCCGCCGGCGATCTTGCGGATCGCCTGCTCGAGCTGCGCCGGGGCGCTTTCCTTGGTGAGGTAGCCGCTGGCGCCCGACTTGATCGCGCGCACGGCGTATTGCAGTTCCTGGTGCATGCTCAGCACCAGGATGCGCACTTTCGGCTTTTCAGAGCGCACCAGCCGGATCAGCTCCATGCCGCTGCGCCCGGGCATCGACAGGTCGAGCACGAGGATGTCGAAATCGTGTTCGCGCACCTGCTTCATCACCTCGCTGCCGTCCGCGGCCTCGCCGGCCACGGTCATGTCGCCGGTGTCGGAGATGATGCGTTTGAGTCCCTCGCGGACGATGGCGTGATCGTCGGCGATCACGATCCGGATCATGCAGGCGCCCCGCTCTCCAGCACCGGGATGCGCACCTGCACGCGCGTGCCCTTGCCCGGGCGGCTGTCGATGTGGACGCTGCCCTTGAGCAGCTGGGCGCGTTCGCGCAATCCCATCAGGCCCAGCGAGTGCGGCTTGCGCGGTGCGGTGGTCGAGAAGCCCTGGCCGTTGTCGCGCACTTCGAGCACCACGCTCTGGCCGGTGCGGGCGATGACGACGGCCGTTTCGGTGGCGTGGGCGTGCTTGCCCACGTTCGCCAGCGACTCCTGCACGATGCGAAAGACCGCCGTGGCATAAGGCTCCTGCAATTCCAGCTCCTCGTCCACGGAAACCTCGCAGGGCACGCCCGTGCGCTGCGTGAACGTGTGGGCGAGCCACTCGATCGCCGGGGCCAGCCCGAGGTCATCGAGCATCAGCGGCCGCAGGTCGGCGGCGATGCGGCGCGTCGCCGCCACCGTGGTGTCCAGCATGCTGACCATGTCAGCCAGCCTGGCCACCGCCTTTTCCGGCTGGGCGGTCGCGTTGTCGCGCAGCCAGATGGTGTCCATCTTCAGCGCCGTGAGCGATTGCGCCAGCTCGTCGTGCAGCTCGCGCGCGATGCGGCTCTTCTCGCCTTCCCGGATGGCATGGGCCTCGGCCGCGAAGCTGCTCAATTCCTCCTGGGTCCGGATCCGCTCCGTGATGTCGCGCAGGATCACCGTGAACAGCTTGCCTTCGGGTGTGTTCAGCTGCGAAATCGACGACTCCATCGGGAATTCCTCCCCGTTGGCGCGCTGCCCGTACAGCACGGTGCCGTCGCCCATGCGGCGCGAAGTGACGCCGGTGCGGTCGAACCGCCGCACATGCGAGCCGTGCTGGCCCCGATAGCGCTCCGGGATCAGCTTTTCCAGCGGCGCGCCCATCGCTTCTTCGCTGGTCCAGCCGAAAATCTTCTCGGCCGCGCGGTTGTACAGCACGATGCGCTGCTGCTCGTCCACGGTGATGATGGCGTCCATCGCCGAATCCAGCAGCCCCGCCAGCCGAGCCGCCAGCCGGTTGCTCCGCTCCTCGGCCTTCAGGCGCTCGGTGATGTCCCGCAGGATCACCGTGTACAGCTTGCCCTGGGGTGTCTCGAGCTGCGAAATCGAGGCGTCCATGGGGAATTCCTCCCCATTGGCGCGCAAGCCATGGACCACCCGCAGCCCCCCCATGCGCCGGGGCGCCACCCCGGTCGTGCCGAAGCGCGCGAGGTGCTGGGAATGATCGGCCCGAAACCGGCCCGGGATGAGCTTTTCCAGGGGTTGCCGCAGCATTTCCTGGCGCGGCCAGCCAAAGATCTTCTCGGCGGCGCGGTTGTAGAGGACGACCTTCTGCTGCTCGTCGACCGTGATGATGGCATCCATCGCGGAATCGAGCAGCCCGGCCAGCAGCGCCGCCGCATGTCCGGCGTCATGGCTCGGCGTCGCGTCGTCGTCGAGAATGTGGACGGGAGAATCGGGCACGCGTCAGTATGACACGCGCACGGATTCCCCCAGCGCCCGCGGGTTTACCTGAAGTAGAAGAATTTCTTAAAAATACGGTTGGCGGTGGGCTGTCAGCGGCTCAATGCGAGCGCGCCAACAGATCGCGGACCTCCTCGTCGCTGGTCTGGCCGAAATCGCCGTAGTACTGCCCCACGCTGCGGAAGTCCGGCGGGCTCGCCACGCAGACGAATTCGTCCGCCGCCGTTCCGATCAGCTCCTGCGCCTGCGGCGGGGCCACCGGCACGGCGGCCACGATCCAGGCGGGTTTGGCGCCGCGCAAGGCCTTGAGCGCCACGTTCATCGAGGCGCCGGTGGCCACGCCGTCGTCGACCACGATCACCGTGCGGTCCTCGACCGACACGCTTCCGCGCTTGCCGCAATACAGGGCATGCCGCCGTATCAGCTCCAGGCTTTCCACGGCGATGATCTCGTCCAACTGGCGCGCGCTGACCCCGTAGGCGGCCACGATCTGCGGGTCGATGTGCAAGGCGCCGCCGCTGGCGATCGCGCCCATCGCCAGCTCCGGCTGGCGCGGCACGCCCAGTTTGCGCACGATCAGCAGGTCCAGTTGCGCGTCCAGCGCCCGGGCCACCTCGGCGGCGACCGGCACACCGCCGCGCGGCAGGGCCAAGACCACGACGTCGCTGCGGCCGGCATACGCCTGCAACCGGTCAGCCAACGCGCGGCCAGCACTGGCGCGGTCGGTGAATTGAACAACCATGAAAAACACTCCTGCTGCGCAACCATCCACGTTAGGGCAGCGCGCCGCGAGGGGGCTTGACGCACATCAAGCGCCGTTCCGGGCCCCAAGTGATCTGGATCACACGTGCATGTGGCCGGCATCGGCATCGAGCGACGACCCTCACGGGCCCGGGGCGCAGGTGAAATCCCGCTCGCCCCGCACTCGCCCCGCACTCGCCCCGCACTCGCGCCGGGACCGCGCGACCGGGGATAGGCTTGACGGCGATCAACTTCGCCGTCCAGGCGCGTGACTAGACTGGGACGAGCACAGGAGCGAAA
>JAMPXR010000451.1 GCA_023701085.1 Ramlibacter sp.
CCCATGTTCACCGGCAAGATCGAAGGGGTGGGGCCGCGCTACTGCCCCAGCGTCGAGGACAAGATCAACCGCTTTGCCGACAAGGACAGCCATCAGATCTTCCTGGAGCCGGAGGGGCTGACGACGCACGAGGTGTATCCGAACGGCATTTCGACCAGCCTGCCGTTCGACATCCAGTATCGGATGGTGCGCAGCATGGCCGGGCTGGAGAAGGCGCACATCCTGCGTCCGGGCTATGCGATCGAGTACGACTACTTCGACCCGCGGGCCCTGCGCAGCAGCTTCGAGACGCGCTCCATCGCCGGCCTGTTCTTCGCCGGCCAGATCAACGGCACCACCGGCTACGAGGAGGCGGCGGCGCAGGGGCTGTTCGCCGGCGTGAACGCTGCCCTGCAGTGCCAGGGGCGGCAGGCGTGGTTGCCGCGCCGCGACGAAGCCTACCTGGGTGTGCTGGTGGACGACCTGATCACCAAGGGCGTGACCGAGCCCTACCGGATGTTCACCAGCCGCGCGGAGTTCCGGCTGCAATTGCGCGAAGACAACGCCGACATGCGCCTGACCGAAACTGGCCGCCGCCTGGGCTTGGTGGACGATGCCCGCTGGGACGCGTTCAACCGCAAGCGCGACGCTGTTTCACGTGAAACCGAGCGGCTGAAGGCGACCTGGGTCAGTCCGCGCAATTTGCCGCAGACCGAAAGCGAACGGGTCCTGGGCAAAGCCATCGACCATGAATACAACCTGGGAGACCTGCTGCGCCGCCCGGACGTGAGCTATGCCGCCCTCATGTCGCTGGACGGCGGCCGTCATGCCAATCCGGAGCTGTCCCGGGAGCGGCTGGGCGAGCTGTTCGAGCCGGTCGTGGAGCAGATCGAGATCGCCGCGAAGTACTCCGGCTATATCGATCGCCAGAAGGACGAGGTCGAGCGGGCCGCTTATTACGAGAACCTGAAGCTGCCGCCCGACCTGGATTACATGCAGGTCACGGCGCTTTCGATCGAGGTGCGGCAAAAGCTCGACTCGCACCGGCCGGAAACCCTGGGGCTGGCTTCGCGCATATCCGGGGTCACACCGGCGGCGATTTCTCTGCTGCTGGTGCACCTGAAGAAAACGCGCATGAAGGAATTCACCGGCGGCGCCGGCAGGGCGGACCCGGACCGCGCCAAAGCCGCCGCATGAATCGCGACGAGGCGGCCGGATGAGGGCGCAGCTCGAACGGCAGCTGCGCGGCGGCTTGGCGGACCTGGGGCTGGCTCTCGACGGCGCGCAGGTGGGCCAGCTGCTGGACTACCTGGACCTGATGGGGAAATGGACGCGCGTCTACAACCTGACGGCGCTGCGCGAGCCCGCCGAAATGCTGAGTCATCACCTCCTGGACAGCCTGGCCGTGGTCGAGCCGCTGCGGCGCCAGCTCGGGCGGCGGGCAGGGCGGCTGCTGGACGTCGGCTCCGGTGCGGGCCTCCCGGGCGTCGTGATCGCCATTTGCTGTCCGCAGCTGCGGGTCGATTGCCTCGACGCCGTGGCCAAGAAAGCCGCGTTCGTCCAGCACGTGGCCGGGGCGCTGAAGCTGCCCAACCTGCAAGGCCGGCACGGCCGGGTCGAGCGGCTGGCGGGCCCGTACGAGGTGGTGGCCAGCCGGGCCTTCGCGTCCCTGGCTGACTTCGTGGCGTGGTCGTCAGGGGCGCTGGCCGAGCAGGGCGTCTGGATGGCCATGAAGGGCAAGTTGCCGCAATCCGAAATCGACGAGTTGCCCGCCCATGTGACGGTGTTTCACGTGGAACAGCTGCGCGTGCCGGGCTTGGATGCCGAGCGTTGCATCGTCTGGATGAAACGCGCGCAGCGCTAACGTAAACTCGGCGTTCGTTCGGCTTTCGTGCCGGGGGGATTTCATGTTTGGCGTAGCAGACTACGGCGCGTTCGTCGCGGCGATCATCATTTTCCTGGCCATTCCGGGACCCGGCAATCTGGCGCTGATCACCTCGACCGGCAAAGGCGGCCTGGCGGGCGGCTTGGCCGCCACCCTGGGCGTGATCGCGGGCGACCAGGTGCTGATGTGGGCCGCGGTGGCGGGGGTGGCCGCCTTGCTCACGGCTTATCCCGCCGCTTTTTCGGCCGTCCAATGGCTGGGCGCGGCCTACCTCGCCTGGCTCGGGGCCAGGATGCTGCTGGCCAAGCCTGGGGCCCAACCCATCCTGACCATCGAGCCGCACCATTACTTCAGGCAGGCCGGCCTGATCACGCTGCTCAACCCCAAGGCCATCGTTTTCTACATGGCTTTCTTCCCCCTGTTCGTGGACACCGCGCGCCACCAGGGACTGCTGACCTTCGGCGTCATGGCGGCGACCATCGCCGTGCTGACCTTGGCCTACGGCCTCATCGTGGTCCTGCTGACCCATCACCTGGCCGAGCGCATGCGAGCCAATCCCGTGATCAAGACCGTGCTGGAAAAGGTGGCGGGGCTGTTCCTGCTCGGATTCGGCATCAAGCTGGCGATCTCCAAATAATGGCCGCCCGGATTTTCTGCGTCGCCAACCAGAAGGGCGGGGTCGGCAAGACCACCACGACGGTCAATCTCGCGGCCGGTCTGGCCAAGGTCGGGCAGCGCGTGCTCATGGTCGACCTGGATCCCCAGGGCAACGCCACCATGGGCTCCGGCGTGGACAAGCGCAAGCTCGAGCTGACGGTGTACGACGTGCTGCTGGAGTCCGCTTCGGTCGCCGAAGCGCGCGTGAGAAGCGAGAAATGCGGCTATGACGTGCTGGGCGCCAACCGCGATCTGGCCGGCGCCGAAGTGGAGCTGGTCGACTTGCAGAACCGCGCCCACCGGCTCAGGAACGGCTTGGCCCAGGTGCTGGCCGACTACGACTTCATCCTGATCGACTGCCCGCCCTCGCTGTCGATGCTCACGCTCAACGGTCTGTGCTCGGCGCACGGCGTCATCGTGCCCATGCAGTGCGAGTATTTCGCGCTGGAGGGGCTCACGGATCTGGTCAACACCATCAAGCAGGTCCACGCCAACATGAACAAGGACCTGCAGATCATCGGCCTGCTGCGCGTGATGTTCGACCCGCGCATCACGCTGCA
>JAMPXR010000452.1 GCA_023701085.1 Ramlibacter sp.
CTTGATGCAAAGAACGGACTTCGCACCGGTGTTGTCGGCGACTTCGAGCCGGGATTCTGTCTGGATCATTTCAAATATTCCCAACTTGCACCCAAAGCCCGGGCAGGCGCCTGGGCGTCGGATCAGTCTTGGGCCCGTCGTCGGCGCCGTGAACCACTCGCGGCGTTTTCGATTAGGCGGATATGCGCTTGCCGGCCGCGTCTCGCGACGCGCACCTTTTCAGCGCAGCCGGCGATTATTGCAAATGCAGGCTCGGCTGTCAAATCAAGCGGGGCGGGGGCGGGCAAGTAGGGCGGGCCCTGGTGCAGTTTGGTGCCGGGGCTTCTTACTGAGCCACGACGCGGTGGAGAGAACCGGGGTTCTCACGCCGGGAGGGCCAGGTACAGCCGCGCGAGGTCTTCGAACGCGCCCACCTGCGGGTCGCGCCCGGTCTCTTGCTGCAGGATGGCGCCCACCTCGCCGGCCAGCGCGCCGGCTTGCCGGGCGTCGAGGAACAGCAGGCGCCAGCGCCGGGCCAGCACGTCCTCGACGCAGCGGGCGTATTCATTTTGGGCGGCGAAGCGGACCATGGCCTCGGTCAATCCGCTGCCGAGGTCGCGGCCGGCGCCGGGCAGCGCCGCCACCGCCGGCGCTTCGCTGCCATAGGAATGCAGTCCCTGCGCCTCGCTGATGCGCGCCTGGCCGGACGGTTGCCAGTCGCCGCCGATTAAAGTCAAGTTGGCGGTCACTCCTGCTCTCGTGCGCTCCAATAGACCTTTTTCAGCGCACTTCTGCAGCACATCCTGCGCCATGGCGCGGTAGGTGGTCCATTTGCCGCCGGTCACGGTCACCAAGCCGCTGCGGCTGACCAGCACGGTGTGTTCGCGACTGAGTCCCTTGGTGTCCTCGCCCTCGTCGCCCTGCGGTTTGACCAGGGGGCGCAGCCCCACCCAGGTGCTGCGGATGTCGTGCGGCCGCGGCGCCTTGCGCAGGTAGCGCGCCGACTCGCTCAGGATGAACTCGAGCTCTTGCCGGAACGGGCGGGGCTCCTCGGGCAGGTCGTTGCGGGGCGTGTCGGTCGTGCCCAGGATGATCTTGCCCAGCCAAGGGACAGCGAACAGCACCCGGCCGTCGGCGGTGCGGGGGACCATCAGCGCATGGCCGCCCGGCAGGAATTCGCGGTCCACCACCAGGTGCACGCCCTGGCTGGGCGCAACTAGGGCCTTGACCGGCCGGCCGATGGCCTGCCCGTCCTGTTGCCGCAGCCCGTCCACCCACACGCCGGTGGCGTTGATGACGCAGCGTGCCTGAAGCTGATGGATGCTGCCCGTTTCCCTGTCCTGGCAGGACAGGCCGACCACCCTGCCGTTTTCATGGCGCAACGCGGTGGCCGCGCAGTAGTTGACCACGACGGCCCCGCGACTGGCGGCGGTACGGGCCAGCGCGAGCGCCAGCCGCGCGTCGTCGAACTGGCCGTCCCAATACTCGATGCCGCCCTTGAGCCCGTCCGGACGCACCGTCGGCAGGCGGGCCAGGGTCTCGCGGCGATTCAGGAAGCGGGTCACGCCCAGTCCGGCCCTGCCCGCCAGCGCGTCGTACATCTTCAGGCCGGTGCCGTAGAACGGCGCCTCCCAATAGCGGTAGGTCGGGACCACGAACGGCAGCGGCTGCGCCAGGTGCGGCGCGTTGCGCAGCAGCGTGGTGCGCTCGTGCAAGGCTTCCCGCACCAGGCCGATGTCGCCTTGCGCCAGGTAGCGCACGCCGCCATGGACCAGCTTGGTGGCGCGCGAGGACGTGCCCTTGGCGAAGTCGTTGGCCTCGACCAGCACCACGGAGAAGCCGCGCGCGGCGGCGTCCAGCGCCACGCCCAGGCCGGTCGCGCCACCGCCGACAATGGCGACGTCGTACCTGACGGGCCGGGCGAGTTGCGCGATCAGTTGTTGTCGGTTCATCGTCACCCTGCTTCCGCCCCGATTCTGACCGACTCAGCCGGTGCGCGTCCTGGCCGCGTCCCGGGGGCCGGCGGCGGCGATAGACTGCGGCCATGAGCAGCAGCACCTCCTTCGTCTCACCCCAGCCGATCGCTTTCATCGGTGGCGGCAACATGGCCGGCGCCATCATCGGCGGCCTGATCCGCCAGGGCCTGCCCGCCGCGCAGATCGAGGTGGTCGAGCCCTTCGCGCCGGCCCGCGCGAAGCTTGGCGAACAGTTCGGCGTCGCGGCGCAGGAGCGTGCCGGGCCCGTGCTGGCGCGCGCCGGGCTGGTCGTCTGGGCGGTCAAGCCCCAGACCTTCAGGGAGGCGGCGGCCCAGGTCGGCGCCCATACGCGGTCCGCGCTGCACCTGAGCGTGGCCGCGGGCATTCGCTCGGACAGCATCGCGCGGTGGCTGGGCAGCGAGCGCATCGTGCGCGCCATGCCGAACACGCCGGCCCTGATCGGCAAGGGCATCGCGGCGCTTTATGCCCGTGCGGGGGTTTCCGCGCAGGACAAGGCGCGGGTGGAGGACGTGATGGCGACGACCGGCGAATCCCTGTGGGTGCAGGACGAGGCGCAACTGGACGCCGTCACAGCCCTGTCCGGTTCGGGCCCGGCCTACGTGTTCTTCTTCCTGGAGGCGATGACGCAGGCCGGCGCCGAAATGGGGCTGCCCCGCGAGCAGGCCTACCGGCTCGCCGTGGCGACCTTCGGCGGCGCCGCCGAACTGGCGCGCGCCTCTGAAGAGCCTCCCCAGGTGCTGCGCGAGCGCGTGACGTCCAAGGGCGGCACCACCTATGCGGCCATCAGTTCGATGGAACAGGACCGGGTCCAGGCCCTGTTCGCCAAGGCCTTGCACGCGGCCCGGCAGCGGGCCCGCGAGCTGGGCGACGAATTCGGCGCCCAGGCCGGCTGACCGCCTGCGCGCTATTTCAGCGCGAACCCGACGACGACACCGGCGAACACCGTGAAGCCCATCCAATGGTTCAGCCGGAAGGCCTTGAAGCAGCCTTCGCGCTGGCGGTCGCGAATCAGCGCGAAATGCCATATCCCCTGCGCCGCGGCGGCGGCCGTGGTGATCAGCACCACGGGCAGCGGGATGCTGGCGGCCAGCGCCACCGCCCAGA
>JAMPXR010000453.1 GCA_023701085.1 Ramlibacter sp.
CCGGTTCACGCCAGGCGAACACTGGCGCGCATGGCCGCGTCGCGCGAGCGCGCGTCCAGCTCGAGCAGATCTTCCAGCGATTCCGGCTTGGACGGTGTAACCGCTTCCAAAGTTGCAACATTGACCTCGTGGATCTGGTCGAAGCGGATGCGTTGCTCCAGGAACGCCGCGACGGCCACCTCGTTGGCCGCGTTCAGCACGGCCGTGGTGCCGGGCGGCGCCCGCAGTGCCTCCCAGGCCAGGGCGATGCCGGGAAAGCGCTCGCGATGCCCGCGGCTGTCGAACGATTCGAAACTCATGTCGGCCAGGGTGTGAAAGTCCAGTGCGGGCGCACCGGAGGCGATGCGGTCCGGCCAGGCCAGGCCATAGGCGATGGGCACGCGCATGTCGGGCGTGCCCAGCTGCGCGACCACGGAGGCGTCGCGGTACTGGACCATGGAATGGATCACGCTCTGCGGATGGATGACCACTTCGAGCCGCTCGGGCGCCAGGCCGAACAGGAAGCGTGCCTCGATCACCTCCAGCGCCTTGTTCATCATGGTCGCGGAATCGACCGAGATCTTGCGTCCCATCACCCAGTTCGGATGGGCGCATGCCTCCTCGGGCGTCACGTGGCGCAGGGTCGCCGGCTCGCGCGTGCGAAACGGCCCGCCCGAGGCGGTGAGAATGATCTTGTCGACCCGGGCGTCCCAGCTCGCCGGGTCCTCCGGCAAGGACTGGAAGATGGCGCAGTGCTCGCTGTCGATGGGCAGCAGCGTGCCCCCGCCGCGCTGCAACGCGCCCATGAACAGCTCGCCGCCGACCACCAGCGCCTCCTTGTTGGCCAGCAGCAGGCGCTTGCCGGCGCGGGCCGCGGCCAGGCAGGACGCCAGGCCGGCGGCCCCCACGATGGCGGCCATCACCGTGTCCACGCTTTCATGCGAGGCCACTTCCTCGAGCGCCGATTGCCCCCACAGCACGCGGGTCGCCAGTCCGGCGGCCTTGATCCTGGAGGCCAGTTGCGCGGCCGCCGTCTCGCCGGCCATCACCGCGAAGGCGGGTTGGAACTGCGCGCATTGCCGCAGCATCGGCTCCACCTGGCTGGCGGCGCTCAGCGCGAACACCTCGAAGCGCCCCGGATGCCGCGCGATCACGTCCAGGGTGTTGGCGCCGATGGAGCCGGTGGATCCGAGGACGGTAATGCGCTGTTTCATCGGGAGCTCAGGGTTGCCAGCATCATGGCCAGCGGCAGCGTGGGCAGCAGCGCATCCACCCGGTCCAGCACGCCGCCATGGCCGGGCAGCAGCTTGCTGGAATCCTTGACGCCGGCACTGCGCTTGATCAGGGACTCGGCCAGGTCGCCCACGACGCTCATGGCGGCCAGGAACAGCGCCGCGATCGGCAGCAGCCACCAACTGCGCCCCGCCATGCGCGCGTACAGGCTGGGCACCTCGGCTTGCAGGCTCCAGTCGGCCAGCGTCCATGCGACCGCCAGTACCAGCACACCCGCCATGCCGCCCCACACGCCCTCCCAGCTCTTGCCCGGGCTGATCGCCGGGGCCAGCTTGCGCCGGGTGAACCGCAGGCCGAAGGCGCGGCCGGCGAAATAGGCGCAGATGTCGGCGACCCATACCAGCACCAGCACCGACAACAGGAAGTTCACGCCGATGGTGCGGGCCTGGGCCACCGCCAGCCAGGCCAGCCACAGCACCAGGACGCCACCGGCGAGCCGCACGGAGCGCGGGATCCTCGGCCAGCCGGCCACGCCGGCGCGCAGCAGCAGCGCGCCGGCCAGCACCCACGCGGCACCGGCTACCGACCAGAGCACCGGCAGCGACCGCCCGGGCAGGCCCGCGTACCACGCCAGCGCGCACAACAGCAGGCAGGCGGCCGCGCAAAGCAGCGATCCGGCCTGCCCCAGCCCGTTCAGGCGCCCCCATTCCCAGGCCGCGGCGCCGATCAGCACGACGACCACGGCGGCAAACGGAACCGGCGAGGACCAGAACAGCGCCGGCAGCAGGATCGCCAGCAGGACCACGGCCGTGATGACGCGCTGCTTGAGCATGCGTTGACGAGGGTTCAGCCGGCGACTTCGCCTGCCGGCAGCACCTGCTCCGAGGTCTTGCCGAAGCGCCGCTCGCGCGATGCGTAATCGGCGAAGGCTTCGTCCAGCGCCGCCGCGTCGAATTCGGGCCAGAGCTTGTCGCTGAAGTACAGCTCCGCGTAGCCGGCCTGCCACAGCAGGAAGTTGCTCAGCCGCCGCTCGCCGCCGGTGCGGATCACCAGGTCCGGATGCGGGACGTGCGCCAGCGCCAGTGCGCTGTCCAGGCTGGCCTCGGTGATGGATTCGCCCCGGGAAGCCAGCCGTGCCGCGGCCTGGGCGATGTCCCAGCGCCCGCCGTAGTTGAAGCAGACATTGAGGACCAGCTGGTCGTTGCACGCCGTATCCGCCTCGGCCTGTTCCAGCCCTGCGCGCACCTTCGGCGACAGCGCCGCCCGATCGCCGACGAAGTGCAGGCGCACGCCCTCGGCCTTGAGCTGCGGCACCTCGCGCGCCAGCGCGCCTGCCAGCAATTCCATCAGGCTGGAGACTTCGTCCGCGGGGCGGTTCCAGTTTTCCGAGGAGAAGGCGAAGACGGTGAGCACGCGCACGCCGCGTTCCCCGCAATGCCGCACGCAAGAGCGCAGGACATCCACGCCCTTTTTGTGTCCGGCCGCGCGCGGCAGCAGCCGCCGGGTCGCCCACCGGCCGTTGCCGTCCATGATGATGGCCACGTGGCGTGGAATCCGACCTTGGTTCATGCGTTAGGGTGCGTATCAGTTGACCACGACGCCGCCCGACAACTGCGGCGCATGAAAGCGCGCGGTCAGTGCGCGGGCCACCGCGGAACCGGCTTTGCCGGGCCGCTGGTGGCGCCCCCTCGAGGGGGGAGCGCCGCAGGCGCTTCGGGGGTGGGCCATTTCAGACGGCCATGATCTCCTGCTCCTTGCCGTGCACCAGGGCGTCGATGTCGGCCACGTGCCGGTCGGTGAGCTTCTGGATCTCGGCCTCGGAGCGCTTCTGCTCGTCCTCGGACACGTGCTTGTCCTTGACC
>JAMPXR010000016.1 GCA_023701085.1 Ramlibacter sp.
AGCATCGGCCTGGTCATCGGCACCGCCTTCGGCCTGCTTGCCGCGGCCAGGCGCGGCTGGGTGGAAGAGACCATCATGCGGCTGGCCGACTTCGGCTTCGCGTTTCCGGCCATTCTTTCAGCCATCATGCTCACGGCCGTGTTCGGCCCGGGCATGGTCAACGCGATCATCGCCATCGGCATCTACAACATCCCGACCTTCGCCCGCATCACGCGCGCCTCGGCCAACGCGGTCTGGTCGCGCGAGTTCGTGCTGGCCGCGCGCGCCAGCGGCAAGGGGGCGTTCAGCATCACGATGGAGCACGTGCTCCCCAACATCCTGTCGGTGCTGATCGTGCAGGCCACCATCCGCTTCGCGATCGCGATCCTCGCCGAGGCGGCGCTGTCGTACCTGGGGCTGGGGACGCAGCCGCCGCAGCCGTCCTGGGGCCGCATGCTCAGCGAAGCCCAGACGCTGCTGTTCCAGGCGCCGCTGCTGGCGGTGTTCCCCGGTGTGGCGATCGCGCTGGCCGTGCTCGGCCTGAACCTGCTGGGCGACGGCTTGCGCGACCTGTTCGATCCGCGCCTGGCCAGGAAGAGGTGAGCCGTGGCGCTGCTTGAAGTCGATCGCCTGCACGTGCGGCTGCGCACGCACCGCGGGCCGGCCTACGCGGTGCGCGACATGAGTTTCACCCTGGAGCGCGGCGAGACGCTGGGGCTGGTGGGCGAGTCGGGTTGCGGCAAAACCATGGCCGTGATGGCGCTGATGGGGCTGCTGCCCGAAAACGCCGAGGTCACGGGAAGCATCCGGTTCGACGGCGCGGAGCTGACGGCCAAAACCGACGCGCAGATGTGCGAGATCCGCGGCAACCGCATCGGGATGATCTTCCAGGAGCCGATGACCGCCCTCAATCCGGTGCACAGCATCGGCCGGCAGGTGGCCGAGCCGCTGCGGCTGCACCGCGGCCTGTCCGCCGACGCGGCGCGCAAGGAGGCGATCGCCCTGCTGGACCGCGTGGGGATCCCGGACGCGGCGCGCCGCATCGATGCCTATCCGCACCAGTTTTCGGGAGGGCAGCGCCAGCGCGTCACGATCGCCATGGCCCTGGCCTGCGGGCCGGACCTGCTGATCGCCGACGAGCCGACCACGGCGCTGGACGTCACCATCCAGCGGCAGATCCTGGAACTGATCAGCGACCTGGTGGCCGAGCGCGGCATGGCCCTGATGCTGATCTCGCACGACCTGGGCGTGATCGCGCAGAACGTGGCGCGGATGCTGGTGATGTACGGCGGCAGCGTCGTGGAAAGCGGCCCGACCGAGGCCGTGTTCGCGCATCGCATGCACCCCTACACGCTGGGCCTGTTCGCGGCCCGTCCCGGCCTGCGTTCGCGCAAGGGCGCGCGGCTGGCGACCATCGCGGGCAGCGTGCCCGAACTGGTCGATCTCCCCCCCGGCTGCCCGTTCGCCGGGCGCTGCCGTTTCACCATTCCCGAATGCCACGTCACCGCCCCGCCGCCCGTCATGATCGAGGCGGGCCACCATGCGCGCTGCATCCGGCTGGATGCGGTGGCCGCGGCGAGACAGGAGCCCTTGACGGCATGACAGCGCCATGAACGCACCGCTGCTGCAGGTCGACCATCTCGCGCGCGAATACACGCTGCCGCGCGAGCGGCTGCTGGAGCCGCCGCACAAGGTCCAGGCACTGAACGGCGTGAGCTTCACCATCGAAGCCGGCCGCAGCATGGGCATCGTCGGCGAATCCGGCTCGGGCAAGTCGACCCTCGCGCGCCTGGTCATGGCGCTGGACAAGCCGACATCCGGCAGCGTCCGGCTGCTGGGCCGCGACCTGCACGCGCTGCCGCGGGAGCAGCTGCGCCTGGCCCGGCGCGACATCCAGATGGTGTTCCAGGACCCGTACGGCTCGCTCGATCCGCGCCAGACCATCGAGCGCATCGTGACCGAGCCGCTGGCCGCGCAAGGCGGTGCGGCGCGCGAGGAACGGCACCGCAGGGCGGCCGAGGCGCTGACCTCGGTGGGCCTGCGCTCGAGCGACCTGGGCAAGTACCCGCACGAGTTCTCGGGCGGCCAGCGCCAGCGCATCGCCATTGCCCGGGCCCTTATCACGCGACCGCGCCTGATCGTGGCCGACGAACCGGTCAGCGCGCTGGACGTCTCGGTGCAGGCCCAGGTGCTCAACCTCATGCAGGACCTGCAGGCGGAGTTCGGCATCACCTACATGCTGATCAGTCACGACCTCGCCGTGGTGCACCACCTGTGCGACGATGTCGCGGTGCTCTGGCAGGGCCGCATCGTGGAGCAGGGCCCGCCCGACCGGCTGTTTCGCGCGGCGCAGCACCCGTACACCCGCGCGCTGCTGGAGGCGGTGCCGCAGGCCGAGCCGGCCCGGCGCGCGCCCCGCCCGCGGGCCCAGCAAAATCCTATTGCCACGGCCATCGAAACTCGGAGATGATTCCACACGCGCCCCGATGAGGGGTTTCGATTTCATTGTGTCTACAGTCTGGAGTCAAGAAATCATGTTGAAGCGACGCACCGTTCTCACGCACTCGGCGAGCCTGGCCGCCATGGCCGCCGTGCCCCTGGCGGTTTCGCAAAGCGCGCTGGCCCAGGGCAGGAAGGACGCCATCGTGCTGGCCATGGCGCTGGAGCCGCCGGGGCTCGATCCGACCGCGGGCGCGGCGTCGGCCATCGCCGAGATCACGCAGTACAACATCTACGAGACGCTGACCAAGATCAATTCCGACGGCAGCGTGACCCCCTTGCTGGCCGAGAGCTGGGAAGTCTCGCCCGACTTGCGCACCTACACCTTCAGGCTGCGCAAGGGCGTGAAGTTCCAGAACGGCGAGCCCATGAACGCGCGCACCGTGAAGTTCTCGTTCGAGCGCGCCGGCGCCGAGAAGAGCACCAACAAGGACAAGCGCACCTTCGCCAGCATGGAGACCGTGCAGGCGGTGGACGATCACACGGTGGTGATCGTCAACAAGGAACTGGACCCGGACTTCCTGTTCCTGATGGGGCAGGCCACGGCCGTCATCGTGGAGCCCAAGAGCGCCGACACCAATGCGACGAAGCCGGTGGGCACCGGTCCCTACCAGCTCGAGAGCTGGGCCAAGGGCTCATCCGTGACGCTGGCCAAGTGGGACGGTTACCGCAACCCGGCGGCCGCGAAGATCAGGAAGGCCACGTTCCGGTTCATCTCGGATCCCGCCGCGCAGGTGGCCGCCCTGCTGGCGGGCGACGTGGACGCGTTCCCGCGCGTGACACCCCGCGCTGTCCCGCAATTCAAGAGCAACCCGAAGTTTCAAGTGATCGTGTCGGGCTCGCGCGCCAAGACCATCCTGGCGATCAACAACAAAAAGAAGCCGCTGGACGACGTGCGGGTGCGCCGCGCGATCGCGGCGGCCGTCGACCGCAAGGCCGTCATCCAGGGCGCGGGCGACGGCTATGGCGCGCCGATCGGCAGCCACTACGTGCCGGGGGCTCCCGGTTATGTGGATACCACCGGCGTCAATCCCTACAACCCGGAAAAAGCCAAGGCACTGCTGAAGGAAGCGGGCGTCACCACACCTCTTGACCTGACGCTGACACTTCCGCCGATGCCGTATGCCCGCCAGGGTGGCGAGGTGATCGCATCGCAGCTCGCGAAGGTCGGCATCAACGCGAAGCTGCAGAACGTGGAATGGGCGCAGTGGCTCGCCAATACGTATGGCGGCGGCCACAACTACGACCTGACGATCGTCTCGCACGTGGAGCCTTTCGACCTGGGCAACTTCGACAAGCCGGGCTATTACTGGGGTTACCAGTCGCCCAAGTTCAAGGACCTGTACAACAAGTACAAGACCTCGCCGCGCGAAGCGGATCGCAAGAAGCTGATCGGCGATATCCAGCGCCTGCTGGCGGAGGACAGCGTCCACGCGTTCCTTTACCAGCCCCAGTGGGTAACGATCGCCAACAAGAACGTGAAGGGGTTGTGGAAGGACATGCCGGTGTTCGTGAACGATCTGGCCGCATTGTCGTGGGCGGCGCCCGCATGACGAATGACCTCCGCGCTGCATGAGCTTTCGGCGCCGGCGCTGATCGAATCCTACCGGCGGCGCGAACTCTCGCCGGTCGAAGTCACCCGGTCGGTGCTGGGCCACATCGAGCGCTGGGAGCACCATCTGCAGGCGCTGTACCTGCTGCGGCCGGAGCTGGCCTTGCAGCAGGCAAGGGCGAGCGAGGCGCGCTGGCTGCGCGGCGCGCCGCTGGGCGTGCTCGATGGCGTGCCGGTCACCATCAAGGAAAACATCGCGACCCGGGGCGACCCGACACCGCTGGGCACTGCGGCGAGTGAGCTGACGCCGTCGCCGGCGGACGCGCCGCCGGCCGCGCGCATCCGCGACGCCGGGGGCGTCATCGTCGCCAAGACCACCATGCCCGACTACGGCATGCTCTCTTCCGGCCTGTCGAGCTTTCACAAGCTGGCGCGCAACCCCTGGGACCTTGGGCGCACGCCCGGAGGCTCCAGCGCCGGCGCCGGTGCCGCGGCCGCCGCCGGTTACGGGCCGTTGCACATCGGCACAGACATTGGCGGTTCGCTGCGCCTGCCCGCCGCCTGGTGCGGCATCTTCACCCTCAAGCCCAGCCTGGGGCGCATTCCGATCGCGCCGCCATACACGGGCCGGGCGGCCGGCCCGATGACGCGCAGCGTGGCGGACGCCGCCTGGTTCATGCAGGTGCTCGCGCTGCCCGATGCGCGCGACAGCATGAGCCTGCCGTTCCAGGACATCCACTGGCAGCAGTTCGACGAAGGCGTGGACAAGCTCAAGGGTCTGCGCATCGGCCTGCTGATCGATGCCGGCTGCGGCCTGGCCGTGGACCGGGAGGTCCGCGCGGCGGTGGAGCACGCCGCCGGCCTGTTCGAACGGGCGGGCGCCGTCGTCGCGCCCATGCATCCTTTCATGACCCCGGCCATGCTCAGCGGCATGGACCACTTCTGGCGCATGCGTTCCCACCTGGACATGAAGCGGCTCGCGCCCCAGAAAAAGGCCCGGGTCCTGCCCTATATCCAGCAATGGGCGGACAGTGCCGCCGGCATGGATGGCGAGGCCGTGTTCAACGCCTGCAGCCAGTTCCACGAGACGCGCGTCGCGGCGGTGAATGCCTGCCGTGCGTTCGACTTCGTCATCTCGCCGACCTCGCCGGTGTCGGCGTTCCCCGCCGCGCTGCCGTCGCCCACCAACGATCCGCTTCGGCCGCTGGAGCACATCGGATTCACCGTGCCATTCAACATGTCCGAGCAGCCGGCCGCCTCGATCAACTGCGGCTACACGGGGGCGGGGCTGCCCATCGGGCTGCAGATCGCCGGCCAGCGCTTCGACGACCTGGGCGTGCTGCAGGTCGCGCGTGCCTTCGAGCTGATACGCGATGAGCAGCGGCCCTGGCCGCAGCCGCCTTCGGAGGCGATGCACCATGTGGACTGAGCACGCGCGCCGCGCCGCGGACGACGGCCCGGCTTGGGCAGGCGCCGGCGGCTGAACCGCCGGCCGTTATGCGGCCTTGGGCCCGGACGCGCCGGCCAGCAGTTTCAGCTGGTCGTACACCGGTTGCGGCGGCAGGTCCCGCAGGTGCTGCACGTCGGCCCAGGCCAGGATGTCGATGCCGCCCTCGTGCACCCGCACGCGATTCAGGCCGGCATTGGGAATCTCGCTCTGGCGCGGGCCGTTCAGTCCGAGCGATCGCGCCGTGCGGTAGACCATGTCCAGCACGCCGCCATGCGTCACCACGACCAGGGTTTGCCCGCGGTGCGCCGCCACCATGCGCGCGATCGCGTCCATGACGCGGGCGTGGAACTGCCGGGTGCTTTCGCCCTCGGGCATGCGGTAGTCCTCCTCGAAGCGCAGCCAGTCTTCCCATGCCTGCGGATGCTGCGCCTTGATGTCGTCGACCTTCATGCCGTCCACGCGCCCGAAACTCTGCTCGCGCAGCGCCGCGTCATGGGTGCTCGCCAAGCCCAGCTGCAGCCCGATGGGCTGCGCCGTCTGTTGCGCCCGCAACAGGTCGCTCGCGAACAGCCGGTGTGCCGTCTCGCCGGCCAGCCGGCGCGCCAGGCGCCGCGCCTGCTCCTGGCCGATGTCGTTCAGCGCCACGTCCACGTGGCCCTGGAATCGAAGCTCGCGGTTCCAGTCCGTTTCCCCGTGACGCAGCAGGATCAGTTCTGTCATTCGCTCGATTATCCCAGTCCCTGGCCGGATGCCAGAATGCGCGTTTAGGCATTTCGATCCAATTCATGCCCCGCTTGATCCTGTTGCCCGGCCTGGCGGGCGATGCCGTGATGTGGGCTGCCCAATTGGCCGGGCTGGCCGACTGGCACCCGGTCGTCAGCGACGTGCACGTGCGCCACGGCAGCGTGCCCGACATGGCGCAGGCCCTGCTGGCGGAGCACGCCGGCACGCTGGTGCTGTGCGGCGCCTCGATGGGCGGGATGATCGCGATGGAAGCGGCGCGCCAGGCGCCCGGACGGATCGCCGCCCTGGCCCTGCTGGGGACCACGGCGCGGCCGGAGTCGCCCGACATGCGCCGGCTGCGGGAAGAGGCGATCGAGCTGTTCGCGCAGGGCCGCATCGCCGAGGTCATCGAGCCGAACACGGGGTTCGCCTTCCACCCCGACCGCGCGGCGGACCCGGCATTGCTGCAGCCTTACCTCGACTTCGTGCTGCGGGCGGGCGCGGCGCAGCTGATCGCCCAGAACCGCGCCGTGATCGGACGGCCGGATGCGCGGGCGCACCTGCCGCGGCTGCGCTGTCCCACGCTCGTCATGTGCGGCGACGCCGACCAACTGACGCCCGCGGAGAATTCGCGCGAAATCGCGGCCCTGGTGGCGGGCGCGGAACTCGTGCTGGTGCCGCGCTGCGGCCACATGCTGACGATGGAGCAGCCGCACCTGGTCAATGCGGCTCTGCGCGCGTGGCTGGAGCGGCACTGGCCGCCCGCATGAAGGAGGTCGCGGGTTCTTACACGCGGCCGAGGCCGCGCACCTTCTGCGCCAGACGCCGCTGCACCGAGGGCGAAACGAATTTGTCCACCTCGCCGCCCAGGACCGCGATCTCCCGCACGAAGGTGCTGCTGATGAACTGGTACCGGTCGCTGGGCGTGAGGAACACCGTCTCCACATCGGGCATCAGGCTGCGGTTCATGCCGGCCAACTGGAATTCATAGTCGAAGTCGGTCACCGCCCGCAGGCCGCGCACCATGGCCTTGCCGCCGCGCACCACGACAAAGTCGCGCAGCAGGCCCGAAAAGCTTTCGACTTCCACCTGCGGGTAGGCCTTGGCCACGTCGCGCGCCATGTCGATGCGCTCCTGCAACGTGAACATGGCCTGCTTGTGGTGCCCCGCGGCCACCGCCACGATGACGCGATCGAACAGCTGCGTCGCCCGGCGGACGACGTCTTCATGGCCCAGGGTCATGGGATCGAAGGTGCCGGGGTAGACGGCGATCACGTTGCTGGCCATAAGGGTCTCCTCGTCGGGCAAGGGCGCGGCTGCGACCGTTTGCTGCGGTGCATTATGCAGCCCGCTCCAGCAGGTGGGCGTGCACGGCCCCGGCCCGGCCATGGCGGCGCAGGGCCAGGCCGTAGGGAGCGAGCCGCGCGTCGTCCCAGGCGGCCGGCGCTTCCAGGTAGATCAGGCCCTCCGGGCCCAGCGCCGCGGCCGCCGCCGCCAGGGCCTGGTCGAAAAGATCGGCTTCGAACGGCGGATCGAGAAAGATGAGATCGATCCCCGCTCCGGCAAGCCGGCCCAGCACCAAAAGGCCGTCCGCGCGCTCGATCTTCAGGTCCTTGGCGCCCAGCCGGTCACGCAGCGAGCACAGCTGGGAGACGAGCTGCGCATCGCGCTCGACCAGCAGCACTTCGGCCGCGCCGCGCGATGCCGCCTCCAGTCCCAGTGCCCCGGTCCCGGCGAACGCGTCGACACAGCGCCAACCCGTGAGGTCCTGGCCCAGCCAGTTGAACAAGGTTTCCCGCACCCGGTCGGGCGTGGGGCGCAGGCCGGGCTTGTCCGCCACCGGCAGCCGCGTGCGCTTCCACTGGCCGCCGATGATCCGCACCTGATGGTCGGCCCGGCCGGCGTGGGGTCTGGTGTGTCGCGTCATGGTCCTTGGCGGCGCCCGCGATTTCGGCGTGGCGCCCACGGCCCGCATGATAGGGCGCAATGCGAACGGCGCACCCGCATGGCAATGCGAGCGCGCCGTTCCCCCTATCCCTTAGCACTGATGCGCCTCCCTGGCGCTACCCCTCGCGTGACAGCGATGGGCCGCATTCTGCAGGCGCAAACCGCGACGTGTTGCGCACCCCTGTCAATATTGACAGGGGTGCGCGCCCCGCCAGGCCGTCACTGTGGGGCGGCCGCGACGGCGCCCACGGTCACCGTCACCATGCGGTCGGGCTGGAGCTTGCGCGCGAAGGCGGCCCTCACATCGGCGACGCTGACCCGTTCGACCTGCCGGGTCCAGGTGTCCAGATAGTCCAGCGGCAGGCCGTGCCAGGCGATGTTGGCGATGTTTTCCAGCAGCTTGCGGTTGCTGTCGAGCAGCAGCGGGAAGCCGCCGACCAGATAGTCCTTGGCGGCCTTGAGCTCCGCCGGCGTCGGCCCCTCGGCCACGAACCGGGCCAGCACCTCGCGCGACACCTGCACCGCCTGCGCGGCCTGGTCGGGACGCGTCTGCAGGCCGAGGGTGAACGCGCCCGCATGCAGGCCCGGCGAGAAATAGCTGTAGACGCTGTAGCTCAGGCCCCGTTTCTCGCGCACTTCCTGCGACAGCCGCGAGACGAAACCGCCGCCGCCCAGGATGTAGTTGCCCACCAGCAGCGCGAAGAAATCGGGGTCCTTGCGCTTGTAGCCGGGCTGGCCGATCAGCACATGGGCCTGGGCCGACGCGAAGGGGATTTCCCGCAGGACGGGCGCCGCGAGCGGCGCCACCTCCGCCACCGGCGCCAGCGGCTCGCATCCGGCCGCTGCCGCGGGCAGCCGCGACAGCAGGGTGCTCACCAGCGCATCGGCCTGCGCGCGCGTCACCGCGCCCACGACGCTCACCCGGGCGCGGCATGGTTGGATCAGGCGGCGATACATCTGCGTCATGTCGCGCACCGAGATCCGCTCCAGCGACTCCTCGGTCATCTCGTAGCCGTAGGGATGCGTTCCGTACACCGCAGGAGCATAGGCGTGACCCGCCACCGTGGCCGGGCGGGTCTTCGCCTCGCGCAGCGACGCGGCCATGCGCTGGCGCTCGCGCTGCCACACCGCCTCGGGAAAAGCCGGATCGGCGAGCTGGCGCGCCGCCAACTGAGCCGCCTTGGGCAGGAGATCGGGATCGGTCAGGGAGCGCAGCGAAAAACTCATCCGGTCCGTGTTGGCGCTGGCGCCGAAGCCGGCCCCCAGGTCGGCCCAGGCTTCGCTCAACTGGTTCTCGTCCAGCGCGGCGCTGTAGGGGCCGGGCGTGGCCGTGTTCGCGGCCGTGATGCCCATCGACGCCATGCCCGCCGTGACGCGTGCCAGTCCCGCTTGGTCGGCCGGGTCGCGGCGGCTGCCCGCGTCGAAATCGATCTGCACGTCGACCATGGGGATGGTGGGACTTTCCACCAGGAAGACGGCAGCGCCGCTTGGCTGGCTCCAATGCTGGATCGGGATCGCCGCGAGCGCCTGGCCCCAGGCGAGCAGCAGTGCGGTGGCGCCGGCGGCCAGGGCGGCGGGGATTCTTTTTCGTTCGAACATGGCTGCGCGCTTTCAGTGGCGCAGGCCCGGCGGGGGCGTGCGCGGTTTTCGGTTCGGGTCGACGGGCTGGGGCCGCAGGGTGCCCACGGTGAGCTGGTCGTCGCCGAAGTATTTCGTTGCCACGGCCTTGACCTGGTCGGCCGTGACGCCGCGCAGACGCTGGATCAGGCGCTCGCTGGCATCCAGGGGCAGGCCCTGGACCCACTCGCCGCCGAGCTCCCGCGCCTGGCTCATGACCGAGTCCAGCTTGTACACCTCGCCCGCGATCCACTGGGTCTTGACACGCTGGAGCTCGGCCTCGCTCACGCCCTCGCGCGCCACCCTGGCCACCTCGGCCCGCAGCGCCGCCTCCAGCTGCTCCGGCGTCTTGCCTTTGGCCGGCACGCCGTCGAGCGTGAACAACTGCGGTCCGCGCCCCCACAGCCCGTTGCCGGCCCCCGCGCTGTCGGCGACACGGTCGCTGCCCTGGGTCAGCGCGCGGTCCAGGCGCGCGCCCCGGTAGCCATCGAGCACGGCCGCCAGCACGGTCAAGGCGAGCGCGTCGTCGTTGTCCGGACCGGGTTCGAGCGAGGTGAGCCGCGGCGCCTTGAAGGCAAGCGCCACATAAGACTGTTCCGCCGGCGCCTTGTACTCGACCCGGCGCAGGCCCGCCTGCGGCGGCTCGCTGCGCGGCTTGCGCGCGGGCACGGCGCGCGCGGGAATCCTGCCGTAGTACTTTTCCGCGAGCCGCCGCACCTGCGCCGGATCCACGTCGCCGGCCACCACCACCGCGGCGTTGGCCGGCACGTACCAGCGGCGGTAGAACTCGCGCACGTCCTGCGCGGTCATGGACTCCAGGTCGCTCATCCAGCCGACGACGGGCCGCCGGTAGGGCGAAGCCTCGAACACCGCGGCGTTGAGGGTTTCCCACAGCAAGCCGCGTGGCGAATCTTCCGTGCGCAGCCTGCGCTCTTCCTTGACCACCTCGATTTCACGCTTCAATTCGTCGTCCGGCCATTGGTTGTTGGCGAAGCGGTCGGCTTCCAGCTTCATCACTTCCTCGAGCTTGCCGGCGGGAATCTGCTGGTGATAGCCGGTCGTGTCGCGATTGGTGAATGCGTTTTCGCGCCCACCCAGCGCCGCGACGCGCCGCGAGAACTCGCCCGGCTTCACCTCGGGCGTGCCGCGGAACATCATGTGCTCGACGACGTGGGCCACCCCGGTCGTGCCGTCGACCTCCTCCATGGCGCCCGCGCGCACCCACAGCATGTGCACCGCCGTGGGCGAGCGCCGGTCGGGCTTGACGATGACCGTGAGGCCGTTGTCCAGCTTGAACTGCAGCACCCCGGGCGCCGACTGCGCCAAGGAGGGCGGAACGAACCAGAGGGGAAACAGGAACGAAATACTCCAGAAAAAGCGCCGCGCGGGGTGTTTCATAGAATCCTGTGATTCCAATTCGCGCAGCAATGTTCAGTTTCTTCAGGAAAAAACCGGCGCCCACGCCGACGCCGACGCCGGCGGTTGCGGCACCGCCCCCCACGCAGGGCGGCAGCCTGATCGGCAGCGCCCTGGTGCAGCCGATCGAAATCCCGGCACCCGCACCGGTCGCGCCGGAGCGCCAGCGCTGGATGGAAAGGCTCAGCGCCGGCCTGCGCAAGACGGGATCGAGCCTGTCGATGGTGTTCACCGGCGCGCAGATCGACGAGCAGCTTTACGAAGAGCTCGAAAGCGCGCTGCTGATGGCCGACGCCGGTGTGAAGGCCACGCAGTACCTGCTGGACGAGGTCAGGCGCCGGGTGCAGGCCAGCGGCGCCACCCGGCCGGTGCAGGTCAAGAACATCCTGGCCGACTCGCTCGCGCAACTGCTGCGGCCGCTCGAGAAGGCCCTGGTGATCGGGGAGCAGCGCCCGACGGTCATCATGGTCGCGGGCGTCAATGGGGCGGGCAAGACCACGTCCATCGGCAAGCTCACCTGGCACCTGGCACACGAGGGCGCCTCGGTGCTGCTGGCGGCGGCCGATACCTTCCGCGCGGCCGCGCGCGAGCAGCTGACGGTCTGGGCCGACCGCAACACCGTCGAGATCGTCAGCCAGGAAGGCGGGGACCCCGCGGCCGTGAGCTTCGATGCGGTCACCGCCGGGCGCGCGCGCGGCAAGGACGTGGTGCTGGTGGACACGGCCGGGCGGCTCCCGACGCAGCTGCACCTGATGGAGGAGCTCAAAAAGATCAAGCGCTCGATCCAGAAGGCAGGCGTGGGAACGGCGCCGCCGCCGCACGAGATCCTGCTGGTGATCGACGGCAACACGGGGCAGAACGCGCTGGCGCAGGTCAGGGCGTTCGACGATGCGCTGCAGCTCACCGGCCTGATCGTCACCAAGCTGGACGGCACCGCCAAGGGCGGCGTCCTGGCGGCCATCGCGCAGGAGAAGCCGGTGCCCGTCTATTTCATCGGTGTCGGCGAGCAGCTCGAGGACCTGGAAACCTTCAACGCGCGCGAGTTCGCCCTCGCGCTTCTGTCATGACGACGCAGGGCACCCCCTCCGCATCGAGCGAGCCGCGCCTGACCTCGCTGTCCCACGGCGGCGGCTGCGGCTGCAAGATCGCGCCGGGCGTGCTGTCGGAAATCCTCAGGGACACGGCACGCCTGCCGGTTCCGCCCGAACTGCTGGTGGGTATCGAAACTTCGGACGACGCCGCCGTGTACCGGCTCAACGACGAGCAGGCCCTGATCGCCACCACCGATTTCTTCATGCCCATCGTGGACGACCCGTTCGACTTCGGACGGATCGCCGCGACGAACGCGATCTCGGACGTCTACGCCATGGGCGGGCGGCCCATCATGGCGCTCGCGCTGGTGGGCATGCCGGTCAATGTGCTGAGCACGACCACCATCGGCCTCATCCTGGCCGGCGGCGAGTCGGTGTGCCGGCAGGCCGGCATTCCGGTCGCCGGCGGGCATACGATCGATTCGGTCGAGCCGATCTACGGCCTGGTGGCGCTGGGGCTCGCGCATCCGGCCCGGATCAAGCGCAATGCCGACGCGCGCCCGGGCGACCGGCTGGTGCTGGGCAAGCCGCTCGGCGTGGGCGTGCTGTCGGCGGCGCTGAAGAAGAGCGCGCTGGACGCCGCCGGCTACGCCCGCATGATCGCCGCCACCACGCAGCTGAACACGCCGGGGCCGGAGCTCGCGGCCATGCAGGAGGTGCATGCCTTGACCGACGTCACGGGGTTCGGCCTGGCGGGCCACGCCCTGGAACTGGCGCGCGGGGCCGGGTTGCAGCTTCGCATCGAGTGGTCGCGCGTTCCGCTGCTGCAGGGCGCGAGGCAGTTCGCGCAGCAGGGCGTGGTCACCGGCGCCTCCGGCCGCAACTGGCTGGGCTACGGCGCGCAGGTGGCGCTGCCCGAGGGCTTCGCGGCGGCGGACCAGGCGCTGTTGTCCGATCCGCAGACCAGCGGCGGCCTGCTCGTGTCCTGTGCGCCGCAAGCGGCCGATGAGGTGCTGGCCCTGTTCCGCCGCCATGGATTTGCCGAGGCCGCCGTGATTGGCGAGGTCGGCGCGCCCGGTTCGGCGCCGGGCCTGTGCATCGGCTGAAGCGTCAAGGCCCCGGCCCGGCGGCCGTGGCGGGCACGACCGTTTCGGACCTGACCCAGCCGGCGTAGGCGGCGCTGGCGCGCAGCGTCTGCGCCAGGAACTGGGGCACCTGATACGGATGGTGCTGCGCGAACAAGGACTGCAGCGCGGCCTCGCAGCCGGGCAGGGACTTGATCACCAGCCGCACTTCCGGCTCTTCCTGCTGCTGGCCCTGCCAGAAATAGAGTGACGTGACACCCGCGTCGATCTGCACGCAAGCCCCCAGCCGCTGCGCCAGGATCTCGCGGGCGAGCGTGCGTGCGGCGTCCAGCGAACCCACGGTGGTCGTGACGCTCAAGATGTCGAGTTTTTCACGGTGCTGCATGGAAAGCCTTCGCGAGGCCTCATTTTTCCGCACGCGGGTTGCCGCGGCAATCAGGCGGCGGCGCCCACGCTGCGTGTCTGGACCAGCTCGCAGGGCAGGCCCATCAGGGACTTGGGCGCGCCCACGCAGTCGCTGCCCGCCTGGAACCACAGGCCCGCGAAATGAGTCCCTTCGAGCAGGACCGAGGCCTTGACCACCTTGCGCACCCGACCGTCGATCACCGGCAGGTTCTGCAGCAGGACCGGGGTGCAGACCGCGTCCCAGCGCAGGATCCGGACATAGCCGGCGAAGGACTCCCGGCCGGAGGTCGTCTGGGTCGACCGCCGTACGTGGACCTGAAAGCTGTCCAGCGGCAGCAGCATGCGGCGGATGCCGTCCACGATAATGCTCAGGTAGTATTTTTCGATGTCGCCGATGCTCAGCTCCGACGATACCGTCGAGTGACCGGCCACGGGCGGCTCGGGTCGGCCGCTGCGGGAAAAAACCCGGCTGATCATCGCTTTCATGGTGCCTCCTCCTTGCGCGTGCAGGGCCGCGCCTATTCTCTGTTTCTGTATCTAATAGTATCTAAATTGAGGGCCAGCGGCAACCCGGAACACCCTTTGATGCCCGGGAATACCCTGATTTCTGTATGCTGGGCACTGAACTTCGTCTTTAGCACTCTGTCAAAGAGAGTGCTAATATAAGACGCATATAGGAAAGGAGTTCCGGAATGTCCATCTCTATGGGCGCCCCCCGCACGGCGTTGGCAGTGGCCAACCCGTGGGCGGTTGTTCCTTCCCTTGGCAACCTGGATGCTTACATCTCGGCGGTGAATCGGCTGCCGATGCTCACGCCCCAGGAGGAGCAGGAGTTCGCCAGGAAGCTCAAGGAGCACAACGACCTCGAAGCAGCCGGGAAGCTGGTGCTGTCGCACCTGCGGCTGGTGGTTTCGGTGTCGCGCAAGTACCTGGGGTACGGGCTGCCGCATGGCGACCTGATCCAGGAAGGCAACATCGGCCTCATGAAGGCCGTCAAGCGCTTCGACCCGGACCAGGGCGTGCGGCTGGTCAGCTACGCGCTGCACTGGATCAAGGCGGAAATCCATGAGTACATCCTGAAGAACTGGCGCATGGTCAAGGTGGCGACCACCAAGGCCCAGCGCAAGCTCTTCTTCAACCTGCGCTCGATGAAGCAAGGCTTCAAGGACGAGGCCGA
>JAMPXR010000454.1 GCA_023701085.1 Ramlibacter sp.
ATCCTTCGCGTGATCGAGGAGGACTGCAAGGGCATGCTGCTGGACATGTTCGGCACGTTCGTGCGGCCGCTCGAAGTCGAGCTGGGCATGAAGTCGAGCCACCGCATCGGCCGCTTCGCCGGCGTGAGCAAGAGCAAGGAATACCACGACCGCATCGAGGCCATCAATTTCAGCATGGCCCACGATGACGGGCAGTCGAACCGGGACCTCGCGCAGGCGGACGTGATCCTGGTGGGCGTCAGCCGCAGCGGCAAGACCCCCACGTCGATCTACCTGGCGATGCAGCACGGCCTGAAGGCCGCGAACTATCCGCTGATACCGGACGATTTCGAGCGGCAGCAGCTGCCCGGCGCGCTGCTGCCCCACCACAAGAAGATCTTCGGCCTGAGCATCCAGCCCGAGCGGCTGGCCGAAATCCGCAACGAACGCCGCCCGAATTCGCGCTACGCGTCGCTGGAAAACTGCCGGATGGAAGTCGCGGAGGCCGAAGCCATGATGCGTCGCGAAGGCATTCGCTGGCTGAGCACCACGACCAAGTCGATCGAGGAAATCGCCACGACGATCCTGCAGGAAATCCGGCCGGAACGGCTGGAGTATTGAACCGGCGCATTCCAGGTCAGGGGCCTGGCGGCGCGCCGCCAGTTGATAGCTCAAATCTAATCTGATTATTTATCCAATAAATTGGATCAATACAGCGTTCGTCCGTACCATTCATAGGCGTCTTCAATTATCAACGTTCTATCAACAGAGGAAAACTATGTCGCTGATCAACTCCCAAATCCCCGCCTTCGAAGCCACCGCCTACCACAAGGGCCAGTTCGTCCGGGTCACGGATGAGAACTTCAAGGGCAAATGGTCCGTCGTGGTGTTCTATCCCGCAGACTTCACCTTCGTGTGCCCGACCGAGCTGGGCGACCTGGCGGATCACTACGAGGAGTTCCGGCGCCTTGGGGTGCAGATCTACGGCGTGTCGACCGATACCCACTTCACCCACAAGGCGTGGCACGACACCTCGGACACCATCCGCAAGGTGCAGTACCCGCTGGTGGGCGATCCCAACCACCAACTGGCGCGATTTTTCGACGTGCTGGTCACGCAGGGCGAGGATGCCGGCCTGGCGTTGCGCGGCACCTTCGTGATCGACCCGGAAGGCCGGATCAAGACGATGGAGGTGCACGACAACGGCATCGGCCGCGACGCCAAGGAGACGTTGCGCCGGGTCAAGGCGGCACAGTACATCGCGGCGCACCCCGGCGAGGTTTGCCCCGCCAAGTGGAGCCAGGGTGCGGAAACCCTCAAGCCCTCCCTGGATCTGGTCGGAAAGATTTGACCGCCCCCCGAGGCAGCTCATTCGCCTGAGCTGCCTCCGAAATGCATACCCGAACGCCCAACGGAGAACCTCCATGCTCGACGCCAACCTCAAAGCCCAGATCGCCGCGTACTTGCAGCGCATTTCGCAGCCGGTCGAAATAGTCGCCTCGCTGGACGATGGTGAGCCATCGAACGACATGCGCGCGCTGCTGAACGACATCGCGCAGACTTCGCCCCTGGTGAAGGTCGTCGAGACGCGCGGCGGGGCCGATCGCACGCCCTCCTTCCGCGTCAACCGGCCGGGCGCGACCGATGGGCCGCGCTTTGCCGGTCTGCCGATGGGGCATGAATTCACTTCGCTGGTGCTCGCGCTGCTGCAGGTGGGGGGCTATCCACCCAAGGTGGACGAAGCCGTGTTGCGGCAGATCCGCGAACTCGAGGGCAACTTCGAGTTCGAGGTCTATATCTCCCTGAGCTGCCACAACTGCCCGGACGTCGTGCAGGCGCTGAACCTGATGGCGATCCAGAACCCGCGCATCAAGACGACCATGATCGACGGTGCGCTGTTCCAGCGCGAAGTCGACGAGCGCGAGGTCATGGCCGTGCCCACCGTGTTCCTGAACGGCACGCGCTTCGGCCAGGGCCGCATGAGCCTGGAAGAGATCCTGGCGAAGATGGACTCCGGCGCCGCGGCGCGCGATGCCGCGAAGATCGCCGCCAAGGATCCGTTCGACGTGCTGATCGTCGGTGGCGGGCCGGCGGGCGCGGCGGCGGCGGTGTACGCGGCGCGCAAGGGCATACGCACGGGCATCGCGTCCGAGCGGTTCGGCGGCCAGGTGCTGGACACGATGGGCATCGAGAACTTCGTGTCCGTCAAGGAGACCGAAGGACCGAAGTTCGCACTGGCCCTGGAGGAGCACGTGCGCCACTACGACGTGGACATCATGAACCTGCAGCGCGCCAAGGCGCTGGTGCCCGGGTCGGGCCTGGTCGAGGTGCAACTGGAAAGCGGCGCCTCTCTGAAAGCACGCAGCGTCATCATCACGACGGGGGCGCGCTGGCGCACGGTCAACGTCCCGGGCGAGCAGGAATACCGCGGCAAGGGCGTGGCCTACTGTCCGCACTGCGATGGGCCGCTGTACAAGGGCAAGCGCGTGGCGGTGATCGGCGGGGGCAACTCCGGGGTCGAGGCGGCGATCGACCTCGCGGGGATCGTGGCGCATGTGACCCTGCTCGAGTTCGACAGCCGGCTGCGCGCGGATGCCGTGCTGCAGCGCAAGCTGGCCAGCTTGCCGAACGTGACGACGATCGTGAACGCCCAGACCACGCAGATCAGCGGCGACGCGCAGCGGGTCGACGGGCTGGTCTATCTGGACCGCGCATCTGGCGAGCAGCAGCGCATCGCGCTCGAAGGGGTTTTCGTGCAGATCGGCCTGGTGCCCAACACCGAATGGCTCAAGGGAGCGGTCGAGCTTTCACGTCACGGCGAAATCATCGTGGATGCCAAGGGACAGACTTCGGTGCCCGGCGTTTTCGCGGCCGGCGATGCGACGACCGTGCCGTTCAAGCAGATCATCATCGCCGCGGGCGACGGCGCGAAGGCCGCGCTGGGCGCGTTCGAGCACCTCATCCGCAGCCCGGCGGGCGCGGGCACGCAATAGGCGCGAGCGCACCTGCACGAATTCCGCCACAATGCCACGACAACGAACCACAGGAGCTTTCATGCAAAGCGACCCACAAGTCATCCAGCA
>JAMPXR010000455.1 GCA_023701085.1 Ramlibacter sp.
GCGCGCGCACCCGCGCTTCGAGCTCCTGCAGGCTGAAGGGCTTGGCCATGTAGTCGTCGGCGCCGTAGTCCAGGCCCTTGACGCGCTCTTCCACGGCGTCGGCCGCGGTCAGGATCAGCACCGGCAGCGAGGAGCCGCGCCCGCGCAATTTGCGCAGCACTTCCAGGCCATGCATCTTGGGCAGCCCCAGGTCCAGGATCAGCAGGTCGAATTCGTTGTTGGTCATCAGTGCCGCATCGGCTTCGGTGCCGCTGGCCACATGATCGACCGCCGCGCCCGAGGCGCGCAGCGTGCGCAGCAGGCCGTCCGCCAGCACCTGGTCGTCTTCGGCAATCAGAATCCGCATGGCTTGTCTCCTTGTGCGCCGGCGTCCATGGCGCCGCCTTTGAACAAATTCTAGGACGGTGCGCCGTTGAAGGACGCCGGGCCCGCATAAGCCTCCAGCCCGATCATCACCACCGCGGCCACCTCGTCTCCCACGTCGGCGCGGAATTCCGCCTCGGCTTGCGCCACCGCGTCCCTGAACGCCTGCAACCAGGCCAGCCCGGTGGGCGTGAAATGAACGCGCCGCGCGCGCGCGTCCTTGGCGTCGGGCTCGCGGGTGACCAGCCCCCACGCTTCGCATTGGTCGACCAGGTCGCCCATCGCCTGCTTGCTCATGCCGGCGCTGCGGGCGAGGTCGGTCAGCCGCGATCCCTCGACCGCCAGATGACGCGTGATGTGGACATGGGCGGCGCTGACCTGCGAGCGCGCGGCGAGGTTGGACAGCGCCAGCGGCACTTCGACGTTGCTCGCCATCAATTGCAGCACCCGCTCGTCGAAACGCCGCATCGAATGCCCGAGCAGCCGCCCCAGGTGCGTGAGGCGCCAGCCGTCATCGACAGGAACCGGCGACTTTCGCATTCGCAGATGGTAAGGCAAACTGATAAAAAATATCGTTTACTTCATTCATGGTCGCGCGTTAGAGTACTGGTCAAGCATCCAGCCTGTAGATAAGCACACTGGATGAGACACAACAACACGTTGATTCACAAGGAGATTTCAGATGGATGCGCAAGTCAAGGGAACCCGTATCGCTGCCGACAGCGAAAAAGCCAAGGCCTTGCAGGCCGCGTTGGCCCAGATCGACAAGCAGTTCGGCAAGGGCACGATCATGCGTCTGGGCGAAGGTGAGAAGCTCGAGGACATCCAGGTCGTCTCCACGGGTTCGCTGGGTCTGGACATCGCGTTGGGCGTGGGCGGCCTGCCGCGCGGCCGGGTCATCGAGATCTACGGCCCCGAATCCTCGGGCAAGACCACGCTCACCCTGCAGGTCATCGCCGAAATGCAGCGCCAGGCCGGCCAGTGCGCCTTCATCGATGCCGAGCACGCGCTGGACGTGCAGTACGCGCAAAAGCTGGGCGTCAACCTGTCGGACCTGCTGATCAGCCAGCCCGACACCGGCGAGCAGGCGCTGGAGATCGTCGACAGCCTGGTGCGCTCGGGCGCGGTGGACCTGATCGTGATCGACTCGGTGGCCGCGCTCACGCCCAAGGCAGAGATCGAAGGCGAGATGGGCGACTCGCTGCCCGGCCTGCAGGCGCGCCTGATGAGCCAGGCGCTGCGCAAGCTCACCGCCACGATCAAGAAGACCAACTGCATGGTGATCTTCATCAACCAGATCCGCATGAAGATCGGCGTGATGTTCGGCAGCCCCGAGACCACCACCGGCGGCAACGCGCTGAAGTTCTACGCCTCGGTGCGCCTGGACATCCGCCGCACCGGCACCATCAAGAAGGGCGAAGAGGCGATCGGCAACGAGACCAAGGTCAAGGTCGTGAAGAACAAGGTCGCGCCGCCGTTCAAGACGGCCGAATTCGACATCCTGTTCGGCGAGGGCATCAGCCGCCACGGCGAGATCATCGACATGGGCGTGAACGCGCGCATCCTCGAAAAGTCCGGCGCCTGGTATGCCTACAGCGGCGAAAAGATCGGCCAGGGCCGCGACAACGCGCGCGAGTTCCTGCGCGAGAACCCCGATCTGGCCCGGGAGATTGAGAACAAGGTGCGGGAATCCCTCGGGATTCCGCTGCTGCCCGCGGACGCGGATGCCGAGTAAGCCCCTTCGCCGCGCCTGACATGCCGCCGGCCCAGCTTTCCCTCAAGGGCCGCGCGCTGCGGCTGCTCGGCCTGCGCGAACATTCGCGCGCCGAACTCGAGCGCAAACTGGCCGCACGAGAGGAGGAGCCGGGCCAGTTGCGCCGGGTGCTGGACGAACTCCAGGCCAAGGGCTTCATCGACGAGCAGCGCGTGCTCGAATCCGTGCTGCACCGGCGCGCGGCGCGCCTGGGCGCCGCACGGATCCGGCGGGAACTGCAGGCCAAGGGGCTGGATCCGGCCCTGGTCGCCCGTGCCATGGAAGGCCTGGGCGCCACCGAGCTGCAACGGGCCCGTGAGGTCTGGCGCAAGCGCTTCGGTGCCGCGTCCACGGATGCCGCGCTGCGCGCGAAGCAGGCGCGCTTCCTGGCCGCTCGGGGCTTCTCGGGGGCCGTGATCGCGAAGGTGCTGCGCATGGACGATTGACCTCGTCCCGCGCGAAAAAACCCTCGCCCTTGCCTGGGCCATCCATTCACGCAGCGGGCGGCCGCAACGGCCGCCCGCGCGCGGGGCCGTCACACCCGGCGGCCTCCTGGCTTACAGCCCCAGCATCAATTTCAGGTTCTGCACGGCCGCGCCGCTGGCGCCCTTGCCCAGATTGTCCAGCCGCGCGATGAGGACGGCGTGCCGGTAATCCATGTTCGAATACACGCGCAGTTCCATCTTGTTGGTGCCGTTCAGGGCCAGCGCATCGAGCTTGCCGTCGGCCGTCGGCGGCTCGACGCTCACCCATTCGCTGCCGGCATAGTGCCGGGCGAGCGAGTCCTGCAGGTCGGCCGGCGTGGGCTGCCCCGGCAGCGTGTCCAGGTGCAGCGGCAGCTGCACCAGCATGCCCTGTTTGAAGTTGCCCACGGATGGAATGAAGATCGGCCGGCGCGCGAGGCCGGTGTACTTCATGATTTCCGGCAGGTGCTTGTGCTTCA
>JAMPXR010000456.1 GCA_023701085.1 Ramlibacter sp.
ACGCCCGCTTCGGCGACGGTGATCGAGCCCGCCCCCACAGCGGGCCTGCCCGCCGCGAGCCCTGCGCCGCCCGCCGAAGCACGAGGCGCGGCAGCTGCGTCGCAGGCGACGCAAGCTTCGGCAACCGTCGCCTTGGCGGCGGCCGCGCCCGCCGCGGCCGCGCCGGTGGTGGCGCCCGAAGCGGGCGGTGACGACGAGGCCCCGGCCGCGATCGCCAGCGGGATCATCGTCTTTCGCACGAAGAGCCCCTCCTGGGTCGAAGTCACGGATGCGAAAGGCGTCGTCGCGCTCAGGCGGGTGATGGGCGCCGGCGAGGCCGAGGGCGTCTCCGGCGCGCTGCCGCTGCAAGTCGTCATCGGCCGCGTCGATGCGATCGAGGTGCAGGTGCGGGGCAAGCCGTTCGACCTGCGGCCGGTTTCGCGCGACAACGTCGCGCGCTTCCAGGTGAAATGATGGAGCCGAGCCAGCCGATCGAGGCCGCATCGCCCCGGCCGCGCCGCTCGCGCCAGGCCCGGGTGGCATGGGGTGCGCGGGTCGTGACGATCGGGGCGGACGCGCCCGTGCGCGTGCAGTCCATGACCAACACGGACACCCAGGATGCGATCGCCACCGCGATCCAGGTCAAGGAACTGGCCGCGGCCGGCTCGGAACTGGTGCGCATCACGGTGAACACGCCCGAGGCCGCCGCCCAGGTGCCGTTCATCCGCGAGCAGCTCGACCGCATGGGCGTCGACGTGCCGCTGATCGGCGACTTCCACTACAACGGCCACCGCCTGCTGGCCGAGTACCCCGATTGCGCCCAGGCGCTGTCCAAGTACCGCATCAACCCCGGCAACGTGGGCAAGGGCGACAAGCACGACCTGCAGTTCGGCCAGATGATCGAGGCCGCGCTGCGCTGGGACAAGCCGGTGCGCATCGGCGTGAACTGGGGCAGCCTGGACCAGGAACTGCTGTCGCGGCTGATGGACGAGAACGCCGCCCGTGCCCAGCCCTGGGATGCCAGATCGGTCATGTACGAGGCGCTGATCGCATCGGCGATCGGTTCGGCCCGGCGTGCCGAGGCATTGGGGATGGCCGGCAGCCAGATCATCCTGTCGTGCAAGGTCAGCGGCGTGCAGGACCTGGTCTCGGTGTACCGGGCGCTGGCCGCGCGCTGCGACTATCCCCTGCACCTGGGCCTGACGGAAGCGGGCATGGGGGCCAAGGGCACCGTGGCGTCCAGCATCGCGCTGGGGATCCTGCTGCAGGAAGGCGTAGGCGACACCATCCGGGTTTCGCTCACGCCCCAGCCGGGTGAATCGCGCACGCAGGAGGTGCTCATCGCCTCGGAAATCCTCCAGGGGCTGGGCCTGCGCAGCTTCGTGCCCAGCGTCACGGCGTGCCCGGGCTGCGGGCGCACCACCAGCACCACGTTCCAGGAACTGGCCAAGCAGATCGACGATTACCTGCGGGCGCAGATGCCGCTGTGGCGCGACCGGTACCCGGGCGTGGAGAAGCTGCGGGTGGCGGTGATGGGCTGCATCGTGAACGGGCCGGGCGAGAGCAAGCACGCGGACATCGGCATCAGCCTGCCGGGCACGGGTGAAGCGCCGGCCGCGCCGGTGTTCATCGACGGCCAGAAGGCCATGACCCTGCGCGGCGCGAACATCGCCGCCGAGTTCCACCAGATCGTCGAAAGCTATATCGAGAGAAAGTACGGGGCCGGGGGTTAAGGCCTTTCCTATGAACCAGAAGATCAGTGCCGTCAAAGGCATGAACGACATATTGCCGCCCGAATCGGCGCGTTGGGAGTGGCTGGAAGACAAGGTGCGCCAGCTGATGGCGCGCTACGCCTACCGCAACATCCGCACGCCGATCGTCGAGCCGACGGCGCTGTTCGTGCGCGGCCTGGGTGAAGTCACCGACATCGTCGAGAAGGAGATGTACTCCTTCGAGGACCGTCTCAACGGCGAACAGCTGACGCTGCGCCCCGAGAGCACGGCCGGGGTGGTGCGCGCGGTGGCCGAGCATTCGCTGCTGTACGACGGCGGCAAGCGCCTGTACTACATGGGCCCCATGTTCCGGCACGAGCGGCCGCAGCGCGGGCGCTACCGCCAGTTCCACCAGATCGGCGCGGAAGCGCTCGGCTTCGCCGGCCCCGACGTGGACGCGGAGATCATCCTGCTGGCCCATGCCTTGTGGAAGGAACTGGGCCTGCGGGACGTGCGGCTGGAGATCAACAGCCTGGGGCAGCCCGAGGAGCGCCGGCAGCACCGCGCCGAACTGATCGCCTATCTGGAGCGGCACGCCGGCCTGCTGGACGAAGACGCGCGCCGGCGCCTGCACACCAATCCGCTGCGCATCCTGGACACCAAGAATCCGGCGATGCAGGCGATGGTCGAGGGCGCGCCCCGGCTGATCGACTTCCTGGGCGAGGCGTCGCTCGCGCACTTCGACGGCCTGAAGGCGATGCTGGAGGCCAACGACATCGCCTACCGCATCAACCCGCGGCTGGTGCGCGGCATGGATTACTACAACCTCTCGGTGTTCGAGTTCATCACCGACAGCCTGGGTGCCCAGGGAACGATCTGCGCCGGCGGACGCTACGACTACCTGATCGAGGAGATCGGGGGCAAGCGCGCGCCGGCGGTCGGCTGGGCGCTGGGCGTGGAGCGCGTGCTGGAACTGGTCAAGGAGCACGGCGGCGGCGCCGAGCCCCCGGCGCCCGACGCGTATGCGGTGGTTCCCGACGCCCGGGTGCTGCCGCTGGCGCTGAAGACGCTGCAGGGGCTGCGCGCCGCGGGCGTGAGCGTGCAGATGCACGCCGCCTCGGCCGACGGCATGGGCAGCATGAAATCCCAGTTCAAGAAGGCCGATGCCAGCGGGGCGCGTTACGGTCTCATTTTCGGCGCCGACGAGCTGGCGCGCGGCATGGTCACCGTCAAGGCGCTGCGCGATGGCAGCGGGGCTCAGGTCGAACGGCCGCTGGGCCAGCCCGCGGACTGGGCCGCCGCGCTCAAGGCCTGAGCATGGCCCTCACTACAATCGCAGGCTTGGGACCGGACGACACAAGACA
>JAMPXR010000457.1 GCA_023701085.1 Ramlibacter sp.
GAGGCCGACGTGGCCTTGCCGGTGGTGCGCGACTTCGTCGCGCGCGTCAAGGACAAGGCGATGGGCCAGGAAGTGCTGGGGTCGCTGTCCCCCGGCCAGGCCCTGGTGGGCATCGTCAACCGGGAGCTTGCCGCGACCATGGGGCAGGGCGTGAGCGACATCAACCTGCAGGCGCAGCCGCCCGCGGTGATCCTCATGGCCGGCCTGCAGGGCTCGGGCAAGACCACCACGACGGCCAAGCTGGCCCGGCACCTGATCGAAAAGCGCAAGAAGAAGGTGCTGACGGTGTCGGGCGACGTTTACCGCCCGGCCGCCATCGAGCAGCTCAAGACGGTGACGAAGCAGGCTGGCGCCGAATGGTTCCCGAGCGCGCCCGACCAGAAGCCGGTGGACATCGCCCGCGCCGCGCTGGACTTCGCGCGCAAGCAGTATTTCGACGTGCTGCTGGTCGACACGGCCGGGCGGCTGGCGGTCGACGAGGCCCTGATGCGCGAGATCCGGGAACTGCACGCCGCCCTGAATCCCATCGAGACCCTGTTCGTGGTCGATGCCATGCAGGGCCAGGACGCCGTCAACACGGCCAAGGCGTTCAAGGAAGCGCTGCCGCTGACCGGCATCGTGCTGACCAAGATGGACGGCGACTCGCGCGGCGGCGCGGCGCTGTCGGTGCGGCAGGTCACCGGCGCGCCGATCAAGTTCGCGGGGGTCAGCGAGAAGATCGACGGGCTGGAGGTGTTCGACGCCGAGCGGCACGCCGGCCGCATCCTCGGCATGGGCGACATCGTGGCCCTGGTCGAGCAGGTCACCGCGGGCGTGGACATCCAGGCGGCGCAAAAACTGGCGGCCAAGGTCAAGAGCGGCGCCGGCTTCGACCTGAACGACTTCCTCGCGCAGATCCAGCAGATGAAAAGCATGGGCGGCCTGTCCAGCCTGATCGACAAGCTGCCCGCGCAGATGGCGGCCAAGGCGGGCGAGGTCGACATGAACAAGGCCGAGCGCGACATCCGGCGCAAGGAAGGCATCATCTGCAGCATGACGCCGATGGAGCGGCGCAAGCCCGAACTGATCAAGGCCACCCGCAAGCGTCGCATCGCGGCCGGCGCCGGGGTTCACGTGCAGGAAGTGAATCGCCTGCTCAATGAGTTCGAGCAGATGCAGGGGATGATGAAGAAGATGAAGGGCGGCGGCCTGATGAAGATGATGAAGCGCATGGGCGGCGGCAAGGGCATGCCGAAGATGCCGTTCTGATACTTTGCGGGACAGATCAAGAATTGCGCAGCAATTTTGCTCTGTCCCCAACTGATCAGAAAGAGCGGCGATCTTCTTCCGTGCCCCAGGCCCCCAGCCTTAACCCCTGGCCGTCACCACCTCGCCGCGCAGCGAGCGTTGCGTGGCCTGGGTGATGTGGACGTCCACCATCTGCCCGATGAGCCCCGGCTGGCCGGGGACAAGCACCAGCCGGTTGCAGTCGGTGCGACCCGCGAACAGCGCCGGGTCCTTGTGCGACGGCCCTTCCACCAGCACGCGCTGCAGCGTGCCCTGGCGGCTGGCGCTGATCGCGCGCACGCTGTCGTCGAGCACGGCCTGCAGCCGCTGCAGGCGCGCCAGCTTGACCTCGTGCGGCGTCTCGTCGCTCAGGTTGGCGGCGGGCGTGCCGGGGCGCGGGCTGAAGATGAAGCTGAACGAGCTGTCGTAGCCCACGTCGTCCACCAGCTTCATCAGCTTGCCGAAGTCTTCTTCGGTTTCGCCCGGAAAGCCCACGATGAAGTCGCTGGACAGCGCCAGGTCGGGGCGGATTGCGCGCAATTTGCGCACCGTGCTCTTGTACTCCATCGCCGTGTAGCCGCGCTTCATCGCCATCAGGATGCGGTCGCTGCCATGCTGCACCGGCAGGTGCAGGTGGTTCACCAGCTTGGGCACCTTGCCGTACACCTCGATCAGGCGCTGCGTGAACTCGTTGGGATGGCTGGTGGTGTAGCGGATGCGCTCGATGCCGGGGATGTCGGCCACGTACTCGATCAGCAGCGCCAGGTCGGCGATGTCGGCGGTGCTGCCCATACGGCCGCGGTACGCGTTGACGTTCTGGCCGAGCAGCGTGACCTCCTTGACGCCCTGGTCGGCCAGCCCCGCGACTTCGACCAGCACGTCCTCGAACGGCCGCGAGACCTCGTCGCCGCGGGTGTACGGGACGACGCAGTAGCTGCAGTACTTGGAGCAGCCTTCCATGATGCTCACGAAGGCCGTCACGCCGTCCACGCGGGCCGCGGGCAGCCTGTCGAATTTCTCGATCTCGGGGAAGCTGATGTCCACCTGGGGTTGCCGCAGCCGTTCTCGCTTTTGCAGCAGTTCGGGCAGGCGGTGCAGCGTCTGCGGCCCGAACACCACGTCCACGTAGGGCGCGCGTTCGATGATGGCGGCGCCTTCCTGGCTGGCGACGCAGCCGCCCACCCCGATCAGCACGCCCTTGGCCTTGAGGTGCTTGACGCGTCCGAGGTCGCTGAACACCTTCTCCTGCGCCTTTTCGCGCACCGAGCAGGTGTTGAAGAGGATCAGGTCGGCCTCCTCCACGTTCTGCGTGGGCTCGTAACCCTGCGCGGCGCCCATCACGTCCGCCATCTTGTCCGAGTCGTACTCGTTCATCTGGCAGCCGAAGGTCTTGATGAAGACCTTCCGGGGCGCGCCCGCGTGGGCGTCGCCGGCGCGTGCGCTCTCGTCAAAGGGGGGCTGTGCCGGCCCCCGGCGGTCCTGCGTCGTGCTCACGGCCGGCTCCTAGCGGCGTGCGCCGAAGATCATCGCGAGCAGTTCCACGAACCGCCTGTAGCCCTCGGGGCCGCTCGCCGCGGATGCGCCGCCGAGCTTGCCGTACTCCTCTTCCGTCAGCAGCCAGGCCTCGTGCACCAGGCCCGCGGCGTCGCGCCGGTAGACCACCGGCAGTTCCTTGCCGACGAGGGCGCCGCTGAGCACCACCATATTGTTGAGGTCGCGCACGCGCGAGCCGGGCGACAGCCGGTCCGGCTTGCCGTCGATCGTGATCTGCGGCGGCGCGGTGAC
>JAMPXR010000458.1 GCA_023701085.1 Ramlibacter sp.
GCGACAACCCGGGTCGTGATGATCACCGGCGCGGCCGGCAATCTGGGGCGGGCGGTGGCGCAGGAATTCGCGCGCGCCGGCGATGCGCTGGCGCTGGCCGGCCGCACGCGCGAATCGCTGGCGAATGCCTGGGGCGAGGAGACGCCGCACCGCATCTTCGCCGCGGCCGACCTGCTGGATCGCTCGCAGGTGGACGCGGCCGTTGGCGAGGTGCTGCGGCGGCTGGGCCGCATCGACGTGCTGTGCAACATCGCCGGCGGCTTTCGCATGGGCGAAGCGGTGCACGAAACGGGCGACGCCGAATGGGACGCGATGATGAACCTGAACGTGCGCACGGTGCTGCACACGGCGCGTGCCGTCGTGCCCCACATGATCGCCCGCGGCAGCGGCAAGATCGTCAACGTGGCCGCCAATGCCGCGAGCCGGGGCGCCGGGCGGATGGGCGCCTACATCGCGGCCAAATCGGCGGTGCTGCGCCTGACCGAAAGCATGGCGGCCGAACTGCGCGAGCGCGGCATCAACGTCAACTGCGTGATGCCCAGCATTCTCGACACACCGCAGAACCGCGCCGCCATGCCCGGGGCCGACCCGGCACGCTGGGTCCAGCCGGGCCAGCTGGCGCAGGTCATCGCCTTCCTCTCCTCGGATGCGGCCGCCCCGCTGCACGGCGCGTGCATTCCGGTGGTCGGCCTGGCCTGAGCTCAGTCCCGGGCCGGCGGCAAACGCCGCACAGGATCGGCGGCGGGGGCGGAAGCGGCCCCGCCCGTCTTGCCGGCGCGCGCGCCCTGCACCATTTCACCCATCCAGTTGACGAGCAAGGTCGTGTAGGTCTGCTGCCATTCCTTTTCCGACAGCGCGTGGTCGGCGCCGGAGATCATCCGGTAGGTCAGCGACTGGGCCTGCGCGCAAGCGGCCCGGTAGTTCTGGATGGCCTGGTGCGGCACGAAGCTGTCGTGCTCCGACTCCACGATCAGCACGTCGCCGCGGAAAGCGGCGCAGGCCGCGAGGGCGCGGTTGTCGGCGGCCGCGACCGAGCTGTTTCGGTAGGCGACCAGCTCGGAGCGGCTGAGCCGGCTTTTCGGCATCGTCCAGTCGCCATCCTTGTACAGCGCCGGCACGCGCAGCGCCAGCCAGCGCACCGGCCGCAGCGCGCTCGCGATCGCTGCCAGGTAGCCCCCGTAGCTGCTGCCGACGATGGCGACGGCGCGCGGGTCCACGGCGGGATGGCCCACCAGCACGTCGTAGGCGGCGAGCACGTCGCGCAGGTTGTCCTCGCGGCTCACGGTCTCGCGCTGTTCCTGGTGCCGCACATGGCCGCGCAGGTCGAAGGTCAGGCAGATGCAGCCCAGGGTGGCGATCTCGTGGGCCCGCGCGATGTACTGGTCCTGGCTGCCGTCCCAGCCGTGCACCAGCAGCACGCCGGGCACCATGGTGTCGGGGCCGACCAGCGTGCCGGCGATGGGCCTGCCATCCACCGGGATATCGATCGGATTAGCGCGTGTGGACATCGCGCTCGACCACGGTGTACTTCGTCAGGCGGCCCACATGCGAGTCGATGCCCCTGAAGATGACGATGGCACCCGGCGGCGGCGGCGGGCTGTCGCCGAAGACCTCGACGCTGGACGCACGCACCAACTTGCGCCCCGGGTCCTTTCGGAAGACTTCCAGCGCCGCGATTTCGGGACCGGTCGCGCCACCGACGCGCCAGGACTGCTCCAGCACGCCCGAACGCTCATGCCCCGCCGCATCGCGGCCGCGCGCGACGTCGTAGTTCTTGCGCGAGGCGAAAAAGCCCGGGAAGCATTCATGCACGGCCGCGTCGTAGCGCCGCGCCTGCTCGATCGCGCAGCGGATGTCGGCCGCGACGCCCAGGGCCAGCAGCTCGTCCAGGCCGCCGCGCGCCACGGTCAGGTCGGAGCCACCGAAGACCTCGTCGCCCCGGTTGTTGCGCGTCAGGCGCTGGACACCGAAGTAGCTCGCAATCAGGCCGCCCACCGTCACCTGGCCGACGCTGAAGGTGCGCACGTCGCTCAGGTCCTCCTCGAGCACCAGGCCGTGCGATTCGATTTCGCGCGGGTCCATCGCATCGAGCTGGCGCTGCAACTGCGACGCGTCGCGCACGACCGACTGGCCGCGGCCGCCCGCCGCGCGCACCGGCTTGATCCGCGCGGGTCCGCGGCGCAGCAGCCGCAGGCCCGCCCGGAGCGCATCGTCCATGCTGAAAGCCGTGTAGCCGGCGAGCACCGCGTCGCCCACGCGCTGTGCGAACGCCGGATTCCAGCCGGGTGAAGCCGCGGCATCCGCGGCCACGAGAGGATGGCTGATCGCCTTGGTCGCGACGAACGCGTGGGGCACCACGCCGCCGAACAGGTCGTCCGGTCCGCGGATGCCCAGCGCCGCGGCAGCCTCGCCGACCAGCGTGCAAGCGGGCACGAAGTAAACGCGCTCCGGACAGTGTCTGGCCGGCTCGTAGGCGCCGTCGAAGGCATAGCCTTTCAGGGCGGCGAGCCGCCGCGCGAACTCGAACAGCGAAGCGCGCTCATGTTCGCTCGCATGAAGGAGCGGGTCGGGGCTGTAGGCGACGACCACCCCACGCGAATTCATCGATGTGCCCTCGGGTGTCAAGCCGGCTCCCAGTGCTGCTGGCCCCATTCTTCGGAGCGCCGCCTGGCCGGGTGTGTCGGACAAAGTGCCGATCCGGGGCGCGCCGAAAGCCCAAGCCCGCGCGCGCCGAATCCGCTTCGGGCCGGTCTTTTCACGCCCGCAGGTGCATACAAGCGCGTTGGCCGGCAAAAGCACGCAAGCACTTGATTTCCCACGCAGTTTTCCATCCGGGCCGGCGCAGGTGCATGGTGGCGCTGTACTTCGCGCGTGGCGGGCGCGCCCGGCGGCGCCCGCGCCGCCATCGCAACCCATTGATCTGCAAGAGGAATTGCCCCCGACCGCGACGGTGGCACGGCTGATGCTTTGTCAATCGCGAAAGAAGACCGAATCAACCGCAACGACAAGGAGAACATCATGAGAGCGCTGCACACCACA
>JAMPXR010000459.1 GCA_023701085.1 Ramlibacter sp.
GATGAAGTACCACCCTGACCGCCACCAGGGCGAGGACAAGGCGGCGGAGGCCAAGTTCAAGGAGGCCAAGGAAGCCTACGAGATGCTGTCGAACCCCGAGAAGCGCTCGGCATACGACCAGTTCGGGCATGCGGGGGTGGACCCCAACATGCGCGGCGCCGGGCCCGGCGGCGAAGGCTTCGGCGGCTTCGCCGAGGCGTTCGGCGACATCTTCGGCGACATCTTCGGGCAGCAGCGCGCCGGCGGCGCGCGCGGCGGGCGCCAGGTCTACCGCGGCAGCGACCTGTCTTACGCGATGGAGATCACGCTGGAGGAGGCGGCGCTGGGCAAGGACGCGCAGATCCGCATTCCCTCCTGGGAACAGTGCGACACCTGCCACGGCAGCGGCGCCAAGGCCGGCACCCAGGCCAAGACCTGCAGCACCTGCCACGGCCAGGGCGTGGTGCAGATGCGCCAGGGCTTCTTCAGCGTGCAGCAGACCTGCCCGCACTGCCGCGGCTCCGGCAAGATCATTCCCGAGCCGTGCGCCACCTGCCACGGGCAGGGCCGGGTCAAGAAGCAGAAGACGCTGGAAGTGAAGATTCCCGCGGGCATCGACGACAGCATGCGCATCCGCAGCGCCGGCAATGGCGAGCCGGGCGCCAACGGCGGCCCGCCGGGCGACCTGTACATCGAGATCCGGCTGAAGAAGCACGACATCTTCGAGCGCGACGGCGACGACCTGCACTGCGTCGTCCCCATCAGCTTCACGCGGGCCGCGCTGGGCGGCGAGATCGAGGTGCCGACGCTGGCGGGCAAGGCCGCCATCGACATTCCCGAAGGCACCCAGGCCGGCAAGCAGTTCCGCCTGCGCGGCAAGGGCATCAAGGGCGTGCGTTCCAGCTACCCGGGCGACCTGTACTGCCACGTCGCGGTGGAAACCCCGGTCAAGCTCACAGAGCACCAGCGCAAGCTGCTCAAGGAGCTGGACGACTCGCTCAAGAAAGGCGGCGCCAAGCATTCCCCGACCGAGGAGAGCTGGGCGGACAAGTTGCGGGGGTTCTTCAGCGCCTGAGCGGCGCGGCGGCTGGCGCCGTAAGCTCCCTTCCTATTCCCCTTACTGTCGAGCAGTAGCACAATTCGGCCATGTCGCTGAAGCTCTTCCGCTCGACCGGTTATTCGTCGATCCTCTCGGCGGGCGAGACACGTGTGGCGACCCATCCCGGCTGGGTGATCCTGCTGACCAGCCTGTGGACCGGCTTCGCGGGCAACGCCGCGCTGTGGCGTGAACTGTCGGCGCCAGCGTCAGGCGGACTGGGCACGGCGCTGGTGACAGCTGCCTTTGTCGCGGCCGCAAGCGCGGTGGTGCTCAGCCTGTTGGGTTGGCGCAAGACCTTGAAGCCGGCGGCCACGGCGGTCCTGTTTGTCGCGGCACTGGGGGCTCATCACGCTGCCGGCCAGCCGTCCATGGGGCAGTCCGGCGTTTACGGCCTGTCCCTTCCCTCCCCGGCGGGCCTGATGCAGTGGCAGACCTGGGTCGGCGTGGTTCTTCTCGCCCTGGTGCCGGCTGTCTTCATCTGCAAGGTCCATCTGCGCCGGCTGCCGGGCCAGCAGCAGCTGCGGGTCAACGTGACCGGCGCCATGCTGGCCGCCGCCGTGCTCGCGGCCAGCGGCTCCATCCTGTACGGCGGACGTTACTGAAGGTCCGGGTGCGTGCCCCGGCGGCCTTGCGGCGCGGCCGGCGACGGCCGTCCCATGTCGCCGGGCACGCCGGCGGCTATTTCCTGAACTTGCCCTGCGAGTCGAGGATGAGAAGATCGACCAGCTTGCCGGAGCTGTGCCGCGTCGGGGACAGCTCGACCAGGTAGCCGCCGAGATCCAGGCGCCGGGTTTCTTCCAGTGCCTTGACCAGCCCTTCGCGCGTCGGTATCTTGCCGGCGCGCTTGAGCGCATCGGTGATGACACTCGCGGCCAGGAAGCCTTCCATCTGCGCGAACGTGAAGTCGGCCAGGCCCGCGGCCCGCGCCAGCTTCTGGAACTCGCGCACCAGCTTGACCGACTGGTTCCACGGCGACGGGACCACCTGCGAGATCACGATGCCGCGCGCGCGCTCGCCCAGCACCTGGACCAGCTGGGCATTGCTGGTCACCGACAGCATGTAGAAGGTGCTGCGGTGCCCCGCCTTCAGGTAGGCATCGATGAAATCGACGCTGGGCTTGCCCGCGCTGACGATGATGGTCGCCGGCGGCTTGTGCTGCCCCGTCGCCGCCACTGTGGCGTCCAGCTTGGAGCCGTCGACTTCGAGCGGCGCCTTGGACAGCAGCTGGACCCGGTGCGCCTCGGCGGACTTCTCGACCTGGGCCAGACCGCCCTTGCCGAAGCCGTTGTTCAGGTAGACGACGGCCACCTTGTTGAGGCCGATCGAGGCGACCTGCTTGATCATCGCCTCGAGTTCGTCGCCATATCCGGCCTTGATGTTGAACACGTATCGGCTGTGCTTGCGAAGCGCATCCGATCCCGTGAACGGCGCGATCAGCGGAACCCGCCTCTCCTCGGCGATCGGCATCGCCGCCAGGGAGCTGGGGGTGCCCGCATATTGAAAAAGCGCGAGGACGTTCTCTTCCTCGATCAGCTTGATGGTGTTCTCGGCGGCGCGCTTGGCGTCGTATGCATCGTCCAGGGCCACCACGCGCACCTGCCGGCCGTTGACGCCGCCGTTGCGGTTGACCTCGTCGAAATGCAGTCGTGCGCCAAGCCGGACTTCGGTCGTCAACGCGGCAAGCGGCCCCGTCAGCTGGCACGACTGCCCGAGCACGATGTCGGAATCGGCGGCACCCTCGGTCTTCGCCAGAGCCAAGCCGGGAACGAACCCCGGCAAGGCGGCGGCCATGGCCGACAGCACCGCACGGCGTCGCATAAGGGCCCCCGGCACCGGCGCGCCGGCGCTTTCGTCGCAATCGATCATCTTTGTCTCCTTCGGCCCGCTCTTCTCTACCGGAAGATCCGGGCGCCTCGTGTCATTTCGAACGATGATACATGATGAAACACATC
>JAMPXR010000460.1 GCA_023701085.1 Ramlibacter sp.
CCGGCTTTCAAGCCGGCACGAACCCAGCGCAGGTCCCGCGGTTCACCGCGCGCAAGCTTCGATACGGCAGCGTCGTTGGGATCGAGAAAATGCGCCACGAGATCGTTACGCTGCACACGGATCAGCCTTTGCTCCCACCCGTCGGGCAAAGTCGGAAGCTTGGGCGATACCGGGTCCAGGTAGATGCCGTGCGTGCGGTGATACGGGCTGCCCTCGCCCAGGGCAACCTGCAGGTCGAAGATGCGGGCGGGGTCGGTTCGCGTATAGCAATCGGCATCGATAGACAGCGTCATGTCCGCGGGGATCGCGGAAACCTGCGCCATTCCCAGTACCGACAAGCTGCCGACCACCACGTATTCGCCATGGCCGCACTCGGCTTGTGCCGCGTGCAGCAACGCGAAGAGCGTGTCGAGATTCACTCGATGCCCGCCGCCGTGAACGGCGAGTTCTGGCGCATGGCACGGCCCCAGCCGTCCGCATCCGAACACATGCGCTGGACGAGTTGCCTCACGGGCAGCGCCAACCAGTCACGCCAACGCTGGATGTAATCGCCGCTGCACAGCTGCCGGGCTTCCCAGAGGTCCACTACCCGCCGCGCTGCCTCGATCAGTTTGCGCTGCTGGGGCCGCGACGCGCAAAGCAGGCCGATACCCAGGTGCTGGTGGGCCATCAGGCGATGCAGCTCGACTTGCTGCTGCGCAACTCGCGCAGCCCGGCGCTCGTCCAGTGCCTCGTGCTGCGACAGCCACTCAGGCGGAACGATGGCAGCCACCAGCTTGCGATGCCGCTGCACGCCCACCGGCCCCAGCGCGGCACGTCCCAGCACCGCGCCGAAGTTTTGTTTGACATGGGAGGCTGCCACGACGTCCATGCGGTTTATTTTAGACATTTTATCTATTTTGGACAATATCGCGGCCGACAGCCTGACTCCCGCTTCCGGATGCCAGGGGTATATGAGGGACGCATGGCGTCACCCTTGCCGGCGGGTAAAATCAAGCACCGGGCCCAAGCATCTTGCGGCCCGGTTTGCGTTTTCCGCAGCGCGCGTGCAAGACGGCCGGGCCCGATTTCCAAGCGCCCACTCGTTTCTCAACGATTCTTCCCGGAGCTTGGCATGGAAATCTTCGATTACGACAAAGTCCTGCTGCTGCCGCGCAAGTGCCGCGTGGAAAGCCGGTCCGAATGCGACGCGGGCGTGGAGCTGGGCGGGCGCACCTTCCGCATCCCGGTGGTGCCGGCCAACATGAAAACGGTGGTGGACGAGCGCCTGTGCCTCTGGCTGGCGCAGCACGGCTACTTCTACGTGATGCACCGCTTCGATTTCGACAACACGGTGTTCCTGCGCAACATGAAGGCGCAGGGCGCGTACGCTTCGATTTCGGTGGGCGTCAAGAGCGCGGACCACGCGATGGTGGACCAGATGGCGGCCGAGGGGCTGGCGCCGGACTACGTGACGATCGACGTCGCGCACGGTCACGCCGACACGGTCAAGAACATGATCGCGCACCTGAAGGACAAGTTGCCCACCGCGTTCGTGATCGCGGGCAACGTCGGGACGCCCGAGGCGGTGATCGACCTGGAGAACTGGGGCGCCGACGCGACCAAGGTGGGCGTGGGCCCCGGCAAGGTCTGCATCACGCGCATGAAGACGGGCTTCGGCACCGGCGGCTGGCAGTTGTCGGCGCTCAAGTGGTGCGCCCGGGTGGCGACCAAGCCGATCATCGCCGACGGCGGCATCCGCGAGCACGGCGACATCGCCAAGAGCGTGCGCTTCGGCGCGACCATGGTGATGGTGGGTTCGCTGCTGGCGGGCCATGAGGAATCGCCGGGGCAGACGGTGGACGTGGACGGCAAGCTCTACAAGGAATACTACGGCAGCGCGTCCGACTTCAACAAGGGCGAGTACCGGCACGTGGAAGGCAAGCGCATCCTCGAGCCGGTGAAGGGCAAATTGGCCGACACCCTGCGCGAGATGGAGGAGGATGTCCAGAGCTCCATCAGCTATGCCGGCGGCCGCAAGCTGATGGACATCCGCAAGGTCAATTACGTGATCCTGGGCGGCGACAACGCCGGCGAACACCTCCTGATGTAGCCGCCGGACACGGGCAGCGGCTCAGGGCTGGCGCCGCAGCAGTTGCAGCGCCAGCTGGTGCAGGCGCGCGCCGGGCTCGACCAGCGATTCCAGCACGCTGAAGTGGTTCAGGCCCGGCAGGGTTTCGCACACCGGCACCCGCTGTTCACCCCAGGCCTGGCGGATCAGCCGGCACTGGCGCTGGAATTCCTCGCTCTCGTCGCCGCCGGCCACCGTATAGAGGACGCCCTGGTCCGGCGCCGGCAGCAGCGCGGGGCTGGCCTGGCGCGCCTGCTCGCGCGTCAGCTGCAGCGAGGGCTGCAGGAACGGCGTGTGCATGATCGGCTCCAGGTCGTGCAGGCCGGAAATCGACAGGGCGCCTTTCACCAGGTCCGCCGGCAGGTCGCTGCCGTACGCCGGCCACACGCAGGCGATCATCATCGCGGCGAGATGACCGCCGGCCGAGTGCCCGGCCACGATGATGCGCCGCGGATCGCCGCCGTGCCGCGCGATATTGCGCCAGGTCCAGGCCAGGGCTCGCACCAGTTGCATCGTGATCTGCGGGATGGTGACGGCAGGACACAGCGCGTAGTTGGGAACGACGACGCACGCCCCCGCGCGCGTGAACGCCGGGGCGATGAATGAATGCTCGCGCTTGTCGAGGGAGCGCCAGTAGCCGCCGTGGATGAAGACCAGCACGGGCGCATGGGGCTGCGCCGCCGGAAAGATGTCCAGGTGTTCGTTGGGTCCGCCGCCGTAGCGCACGTCGAGTTCGCGCGGATGCGCGCGCACCGCGTCCGTGGAGGCGTCGGCCCAGCGCCTGAAGTGCGCCGCATGCGCCGGCACCGCTTCGCGGGCGTTGTACATGCGGTCCAGCCATGGGCCGTCGTCATAGGGGATGCTCATGCTCCGTTGCTCCTGTTGCCATTGGCCGCGATCTTGTCACATGCCTTGCG
>JAMPXR010000461.1 GCA_023701085.1 Ramlibacter sp.
CCTGACCTGGCGGCCCAGGCTGGCCATTACCGCGGCCTGCGCCGCCCGGTCGGTCCTGGCCCCGGTCAGGAACACGCAGAGGACGACGGGCTGGCCGGTCGGCGTCCAGTAGACGCCCACATCGTTGGCTGTGCCGTTGTCGCCGGTGCCGGTCTTGTCGGCAAGGCGCCATCCGGCTTCCAGCCCGGCGCGCAGACGCTCGCCGCTGGTGCGGGTGGCGAGCATCCAGTCGGTAAGTTGCTGGCGAGAATGGCTGCCGAGACCGTCGCCCAGCAGCAGGCGGCGCAGGTCGGCACCCATCGCGGCGGGTGTGGTGGTGTCGCGCGGGTCGCCCGGGCGGGCTTCGTTCAGGTCGGGCTCGTAGCGGTCCAGTCGGGTAAGGCTGTCGCCCTGCGCGCGCAGGAAGGCGTTGAAGGCCTCCAGTCCGCCCAGCGCGTCGAGCAGCAGGTTGGCCGCCGTGTTGTCGCTGTCCGCGACCGCGGCCTCGCACAGTTGCGCCACGCTCATGCCCGGTCCGTCGGCGAAGGAGCGGGTCACCGGCGAATATTCGAGCAGATCCTGCCCGGCGAAGCGGATGCGACGGTCGAGGCGCTCCTTGCCTGCATCCACCCGGGCCAGCACCGCCGCTGCGGCCAGCCACTTGAAGGTGCTGCACATCGGAAAGCGCTCTTCGCTGCGATAAAGAAATTCTTGTCCACTGCGACCGTCGAACATGTACACGCCGAGACGGCCGAAGCTGTCCGCCTCAAGCGTGCGGCATAGCTCGGCGAGTTGCGGCGGCGGCCCGCCCTGGGCGACGCGGGCGCCCAGCGTGAGGCTCAAACTGCTGATCAGGAGGAAGGTGCGGCGCTTCATCGGTCCGGCTCCACGGGAAAATGAAGGGCGCATCCTAGTGGGTGTGTCGAGCTTGCTTCAAACGATGATTTCGATGGTCACGCATAAGAAAATCTGGGGGCGGGTCGATAATGCCGGCATGAACATTCCGTTGAACGCCTTGCGAGCCTTCGAGGCCTCGGCCCGCCACCTCAGTTTCACCCTGGCTGCGCAGGAACTGAACGTCACCCAGGCGGCGGTGAGCCAGCAGGTCAAGAATCTGGAGGCGCGCCTGAACACGTTGCTGTTCCGCCGTCTGCCGCGGGGGCTGGCGCTGACCGACGAGGGGCTGGCGTTGCTGCCGGCCCTGTCCGATGCCTTTGGGCGCCTGCAGTCGGTGCTGCAGCAGTTCGAAGGCGGCCGGGTGCGTGAAGTGCTGAACCTCGCCGCGGTGGGCACCTTTGCCGTCGGCTGGCTGATGCCGCGTCTGGCTGCTTTCCGGCAGGCGCATCCCTTCATCGATCTGCGCCTCTTCACCCATAACAATCGGGTGGACCTGAGCGCCGAGGGCCTGGATTTTGCGATCCGCTACGGTGACGGCGCCTGGCACGGCATGGGGGCTGAACGCCTGGTGGATGCGCGCATGGCGCCGGTGTGCGCGCCGCGGCTGGCGGCCGCCTTGAAGACTCCGGCCGATCTGCTCGATTGCGAGCTGCTGCGTTCCTACCGGGCGGACCAGTGGCCGCGCTGGTTCGCCGCCGCAGGACTTGCCGATCCCTTGATCCGTGGGCCGGTGTTCGACTCGTCGCTGGCGATGGCCGAGGTGGCGGTGCAGGGCCTGGGCGTGGCCCTGTTGCCGGTCGCCATGTTCGAACGCCAGCTGCGTGATGGCCTGCTGGTGCAGCCCTTCGAGCCGACCGTCAGTACCGGGCAGTACTGGCTGACGTGGCAGAAGTCCCACCCCCACACCCGCGCCATGCGCGAGCTGCATGGCTGGCTGGTCGCGCAATGCGCGGCTGTCAGCCCCGCCAACGGTGACGAGGTGGTCGATCCCTGAGCGGCACCGCCCGCAGGGCTGATGCGGGCGGTATTCCTCGGTCAGGCCGGGCGGCCGCTTTCCTGCCGGGCGGATGCGATGAAGGCCGACACCAGTCCGGCGATGTCCTCGGGCCGTTCGCGGTGCGGCACATGGTAGGTGTCGGGGATGATCTCGACACGCGCGGGCCCGGCGCAGAGCTCGCCTATCATCTCGGGGTGGCGCGTGGTGCCGTATTCGTCGTGGATGCCGTGAATGGCCAGCACCGGGCAGCTCACCCGCGGCAGGACGGGTGTGAGCGACCACGAGGCGAAGTCCGGATGCAGCCAGGATTCGGTCCAGGCGGCGAGCACCCAGCGGGCTTTGTCGCCGTGGTACTTCTCCAGCCGCTGGACCTGCGTTGTGTCCTTGAACTGTTCCTTCGCCGCCGCGATGTTGCGCAGCGTGAGTTCTTCCGGAAAGGCCTGCGCCGACTCGGTGATCAGCGCCTCGCAATCCGCGGCGAACTCGGCCGCGCAATTGACGGCCATGCCGCCGCCGACGCTGTGGCCGAAGGCGACGAAGCGCTGGATGCCGAGTTGGGCGCGCACCGCCGGGAAGTAGGTCTTCGCCTCGTCGGCAATGAAGTCGAGCGCGGGCTGGCCGGCGCGCGCGTCGGAGCGGCCGAACCCGAGCCTGTCGTAGGCGACGACCCGGCGTCCGGTGAGCGCGCTCAGTCGTGCCGGGAAGTCGCGCCACAGATCGACGCAACCGAGCGAGTCGTGAAACAGCACGATGGGCGCTTCGGCCGCTGCCATGGCCGGACCGCCGGATGGCGTCCAGCTGCGCGCGAACAGTCGTCCGTGCTCGTGTTCGACCCAGCTGTCGTGGTGGGAGACGTTGGGGCTGGTGGGGTCTGACATGGTCTTGTTCTCTATGAGTGCGTTGCCGTGGCGTCTCGCGCCGTCCGGATAGGCAGGGGCGGATGCAGGGCGGAACGAGCGCATCCGCTCCGTGCCGGTGAAGCTGCGCCGGTGTCGATTTTTGTTCGCGTTGACGTTAACGTCAACAAATTCCTGCGGCCCCGCCCGGTGCCCGGCGAAGCGGCATGTCGGTGGCCGACTCCGAGGCAGCCGGCCACACGATGCGCCCCTGTCCGGCCTCCTGCAGTCGCGCCAGCAGGGTA
>JAMPXR010000462.1 GCA_023701085.1 Ramlibacter sp.
AGGTCCACCGGCTTGGTGAGGTAGTCGAACGCGCCGGCCTTGAGCGCCTCGACCGCGTTCTCCGCCGAACCGTAGGCCGTCATGACGATGCAGCGCTCGGGCCGCTGCTGCGCCAGCATGCGGTGCAGCAGCTCCAGCCCCAGGCCGTCGGGCAGTCGCATGTCGGTGATGACGGCGTCGAACTTCTTGGCCTGCAGCTGGTCCCAGGCCTCGGCCAGCGTTCCCGCCGCATCCACCCGGTAGCCTTCGCGCAGCAGCGTGAGTTCGTACAGGGTGCGCAGGTCGGGCTCGTCGTCGACGACGAGCACCTGTGCGGGCGCGTTGGGGGCGGCAGGCATCAGGCAGCTATTGTGGCAAATGACGCCGTCCCCGCAAGGGGGCGGGGCAGCGTCGTGAAGCTGACGGCGAACTCGTTGCCCTCGCGCGGGCCGCCGCCGGTGCGGCGATAGCTGATCGCGGCGCCGTGGCGCTCGCACAGTTCGCGGCAGATGAACAGGCCCAGGCCGCTGGAGCGGCTCTGCGAGGAGGAGAACGGCTCGAACAGGTGGCTGCGCACCGCGGGGTCCAGCGGCGCGCCGTCGCTCCACACCTGCAGCAGCGCCTGGCCCGCCACCACCTGCGTGACGACGCGGATCGAGTCGGGCTGCCGGCCCGCGTAGCGCAGGCCGTTGTCCAGCAGGTTGACCAGCACCCGGCGCAGGTGGTCGGTGTCGAACGCCACATGCGCCTGCGCCGCCCCGAGCGTGAGCTGCAGCCGGTCGGCGCTGCCGGTCTGCATCATCCAGTCGCCGCAGGCGGCCCACACCGCCGCATCCAGGTCGAGCGCGGCCGGCGGCTCCGGGCGCTGGTGCTGCACGCGCGAAATGTCCAGGATCTCGTCCACGATCTGGGTCAGCCGCTGCGCGTTCTTGCGCACCAGCGAACTGAGCTGCCGCAGCGCGGGCTCGCGCAGGTCCTCCTCCATCAGGGCGTTGGCTTGCGTGATCGCGGCGAGCGGATTGCGGAATTCGTGCGCGACCGCGGCCGACATGCGGCCCATCGCCGCCAGCTTCTCGGTGCGCAGGCGCGCTTCCATCTCGCGCAGGTCTTCGAGGAACATCACGCACAGGCTCTCGGCCGGCCGGTCCTGGCCGGCCGTCAGGCGCGTGCGCACGTGCAGGCGGCGCGCGCCATCGGCGTCGTCCTCGAGCACGACGTCCGACAGCTGGGGCTGGCGCCGGTCGAACGTGAGCTCGGCCAGCTTCGCCAGGGGCACCCACTGGGGCCGCTGGGCCAGCTCGAACGGCGCTTGCACGTCCGTCCCGGCGAACCCGAGCAGCGCGCGCGCAGCCGGATTGGCCGCATGCACGCGGCCGCGCGCGCCCACCACCAGGATGCCGTCCACCAGCGACTCGATGACCAGTTCGTTGACCTGGGACTGGATGCGCGCGGCGCGGCGGCTGCGCCGGGCCGCCGTTTCCTCGCGGGCCAGCCGGGCCGCCAGCTGGTTGGCCAGGAACGCGAGCGCGAAATAGCCGGTTCCGGTCAAGCCGGCCTGCAGGAAGCGCGCGGCGGTGTCGGCCGGCAGCAGCAAGGACAGCACCCAGGCGTCGCCCAGCAGCAGCAGCGCCACGCCCGCCGCGGTGCCGAGCGCGAGCAGCCCCGAGCCCAGCACCGACGCCATCAGCACGGGCAGGGCGAACAGCGGCGTGTAATTGATGCCGCCGGCCTGCAGGAACTGCAGCGTCGAGATCGCGATCAGGTCGACCCCGATGGTGGATACCCACTGCGGATCGAAAGCCTGGCCAAGCAGCGCCGGCGCGCGCGTGAACGCGCGCACCGCCAGGGCCGCGGCAAGGTAGGCGCCGGCCAGGCCGATCAGCCACTGGTTGATGTTCAGGCCCGGCACCAGCAGGTGCAGCGTGCTCAGCAGCAGCAGCAGGACCAGGGCGGTGGCGATGCGCGCCAACATGAACCCATGCCAGAGCCGGGCGAACGCCGATTCCGGCGGCGGGCCCGGCGGCACCGGCTCGGCCGAGGGCAGCAGCGAGAACTGCGATTGCGGCGCCGACACCTCAGTCCCCGGCGCGGCGGCGATGCTCGGCGCAGCAGTAGAAATGCCCATCCGACCCTGCCAGCGCATCGGAGCGCGGCAGGTGCACCAGGCACACCGGGCATTCCACCATGTCCTGCGGCTGGGCCCGCGGCGCGCCGCCGGGGGCTTGCCGGCCGGTGGGCGGATCGCCGCGCCGGGCGCCGCGCAGCAGCCAGAAAACCGCCAGCACGATGGCCAGCAGCAGCAGGTACTTCATACCGGGCGCCCCAGCACCACCTCGAGCACGAAACGCGATCCGGCGTAGGCCAGCAGCAGCAGCAGCGACCCGAAGTAGAGCACCCGCACCGCCTTGCGTCCGCGCCAGCCGAAACGCAGGCGTCCCAGCAGCAGCGCGGCGAAGACCACCCAGGACAGCACGGAGAACACCGTCTTGTGGTCCCACTTGAAAAGACGGCCCGGCCCATAGAGCGCGTCGCTGAACAGCCAGCCCGCCAGCAGGGTGGCCGAGAGCAGGACGAAGCCCGCCGTGGCGAAGCGGAATGTCAGGCGTTCCAGTGTCAGCAGCGGCACGCCGGCGTGCGGGTCCGCAGCCTGGCGGATCTGCTTTTCGGCGCGCATCATCATCCAGGCATGGGCGACCGCGGCCGCGAACAGGCCATAGGACGCGATGCCCAGCGCCCAGTGCAGGGGCAGCCAGGGCGAGACGGTCGCCGGCAGGGGGCTGCCGGGGAACACCAGTGTGAGCAGCACGGCCGCGGAACCCAGGCCGGCCAGCGCCCAGCGCGCCTGCAGGTGCGGAAAGAGCTGGCGCTCGACCGCGTAGACGGTCAGCACCAGCCAGGCGGTGACGGACAGCGCCGGGGCGAATCCAAAGCGTGCAGGCGTGCCCAGCAGACCGGCGGCCAGCACCACGGCATGCAGCAGCCACGCGGCCAGCAGGGCCATGCGCGCCGCGCGCTCCGTCAGCCGGGACGC
>JAMPXR010000017.1 GCA_023701085.1 Ramlibacter sp.
CGCGCTCAAGGGCAGTACGCAGCCCCTGCTGGCCTTCGGACTGCTCGCGGTGGCGGGCCTGCTGGTCAAACCCGCGCAAGAGGCCATGCTCGGCCTCTTCAGCAAGAAGACGACCGCCGTGATGACCAACGTGCCGGGCCCGCGCGACAAGCTGAAGTTCCTGGGGAGCACCCTGGAGCAATGCATGTTCTGGGTGCCGCAATCGGGCGACATCGGGCTGGGCGTGTCGGTCCTGAGCTACGGCGGCGGCGTGCAGTTCGGCGTGATCGCCGACTGCACGCTGTGCCCCGACCCGCAGAAGATCATCGACGAATTCGGCCCGGAGTTCGCGAAGCTGTCGCTGGTGACGCTGATGCTGCCGTGGGGGGAGTGACTGAGCGAAGGGCGAGGGGCTCCGCTTGCGGGGATCGACCCGCGAAGGCACTCACCAGGCGTCAGGGCGGCCCCGCTTGCGGGGATCAGTCCTCTTTCGTCCGCAGGGTCAGAAACTCGGCCTCGTAGTCCTTGGCCAGCGACAGCTTCTGCGTTTGCGTCAGCACCTTGCCGGCTTCCTGGAAGAACTTCGTTTCTTCTTCCTTCAGGTGGTGCTCGACCTTGTCGCAGAGTTTCCTGGCGGCGAGTGTCCAAGGCGGCGCGGCGATGTCCTGCTGCTGCAGCTGCTCGACCATCTCGTCGATCTCGTGATGCTCCGCGATGCCGTGGCGCGCTTCGTCCACCGTTGCGTCGTGCTCGAGCAGGGGAACATAGAAGCAGCGCTCCTCCGCCGTTTCGTGCGCCATCAGTTCCCGCCTGAGGTCCAGGAAGATGCGTTGCCGGTCGGGCGAGCCGGGTTCGCTCGCGAGCAGACGGGCCGACAAGGCCCGCTGCGCTTCATGGCTGACGCGCAGCGCTTCGAAGATGTTCATGCACCGCATGGTGCCCGCGATCACGGGCCGGGCGTGTAGGCGCCGGTCTCGAAGAAGGCCGAAGCGCGGTGACGCCGGCGAGCAAACCTAGTCGTGCAGCTCGGCCTTTGCCATCTCCACGTCCAGCCGCTCCATCGCATCCATGGGCTTGCTGGCTGCGGCGTGCTCGTACAGCCGGGTCGCTTCCTTCATCTTCCTGTCGCCCTCCAGCATCACCAGGCCGTTGGCGTACTCGACCATGCCGATGGCCGATGCCGGATTGATCTTCAGCGCGTCCTGGAACAATTTGAGGCCCACGTCCTTCCTGGCCCCGTAGGTTATCCCGCCGATCAGGGTTCCCACCTTGTCGATGACTTCCGCGTGGAACGTGCCCAGGGCGACATGGGCGTCCGCGTGCCGGGGCTGAAGCCTGATGGTTTTCTCGAGCGCCTCCTTGACCTTGCCGCCCAGGCCTTGCGCGAGCGCCTTGGCCACGCTGATGCCCTGGCTGTAGCGGCCCAGGGCGTAGGCCTGCCAGTACCAGGCGCTGGGGTTGTCCGGATCCTGCGCCGCCTGCGCTTCGGCGCGCTGCGCCACCTCGAGGAACAGGTCGAGTTTGGCCTTTTCCTTCTTTTCCAGGTAGTTGGCGTAGATGGCCGTCGCCTTGTTCGCGGCCGTGATGCCTTCGCCGCCGGCCTCGAGGCCGGCCTCGGCGGCTTTCTGGAATTCGCCATTGTGGAACAGGGTCCAGGCCTCCAGCGCCTCGGGATCGGCCGGCAGCGGCTCGGCGTCGCCGGCGTGCAGGCGCGCCCATTGCTTCTTCAAGCTGGCAGGGGTGAAATGGAAGTCTCCCAGGTGCGGGAAAGCGGTCCATTTGGCCATCGTCGTCTCCTGGGTCTATCGGGCTGCGGAATTGCTGTAGGCGGCGATCAGGCCCAGCAGGTGCATGCGCTGGCCTTGTTCCAGGTAGGGCACCAGCAGATTCAGCACATGATGCGCCCCGCGCAGCAGGGCCACCTGCGCGCTGTCGGGCTCGAGCGCGCGGCGCGGGTCGCGCACATACTCATAGCTCAGCCAATAGGTCAGCACCACCACCATGCTGGTCGCCGTCGCTTCGACTTCGCGCGAATCGATGCTGACCGCGCCGGCCCGGCTCATGCCGTCGAGCATGGCCCTGATGGCACGTGTCTTGTTCTTCAGGACCCACTGGAAGTGCGTTTCGAGCCGCCGGTTCTTCGACAGCAGGTCGTTCAGGTCCCGGTAGAGGAAGCGGTACTGCCAGATCAGCTCGAACAGGCTGTGCATGAAAAACCATGCGTCTTCCACGTCGCGCACACCGTCGCTGGCGTTGAGCAGTTCGCTCAGCGAGCGCTCGTAGCGGTCGAACAGCGAGTTGATGAGCTCGTCCTTGGCCGGGTAGTGGTAGTAAAGGTTGCCCGGGCTGATGCCCAGTTCCGCCGAGATCAAGGTGGTGGACACGTTCGGCTCGCCAAAGCGGTTGAACAGGTCCAGCGTGACCTCCAGGATGCGTTCGGCCGTGCGGCGCGGGGCTTTCTTTGCCATGGGCGGGATGTGTCGGCCTAAGGTGCGCGCGGATGCGGCTGCACGGCATGGCCCAGGTCCTCGATCACCTCCTGCAGCGATTCGATGGCGCCGCCCAGGCGCGTGAGCGGCCTGGAGCGGGCCACCAGCTGCCGGCGCGGGTCATCCAGCACCTGCGCGCGCAAGTGGATGCCATGCCGCCCCAGCTTGGCCGCGAGCGTGGTGCGGCGCGAGCGCAGCATGCTGCGCGTCTGCTGGTAGGCGTGTTCAGCCAGCTGTTTGCGCCGGCCGTAGCTGAAGGTGTTGGCCAGATAGAGCTCGGGGTCGCGCCGGTCGGCCTCGATCAGGATGATGTCGGTTTGCGGGTAGGCGCGTTCGTACTGCTTCATTCCCAGCTCCATGCGCGAATGGATCATGGAGCGGAAGGTCTGGCTCAGGACGGCGGGCAAGCCGCCGTCCACGATCCGGGGAATGCGTTGCCGCTCGCCCGACAGCCCGCGTTGCATGACCTTGCCGGCGGCCGGTTCCGTGGAGTTGAAAGGGACCAGCGGATTGAGGCACAGCAGCAGGTCCACGCCGGCGTCCAGGGCGACCGAGGCATGCAGGGTCTTTTTCAGCGCGCCGTCCACGAAGAAGTGGCCGTCGATCTCCACCGGCGGGAACAGCCCCGGCAGGGCCGAACTCGCTTGCACCGCTTTGGAGATCGTCACATGGTCCCATCCCGGGCGGCCGAAGGGCGCGGCTTCACCGGTGTCCAGGTCGGTCGCCACGAGCGTCAGCTGGGTGCGCAGCCGGCGGAAATCGTTGGTCCGGCCTTCGCGCGAGAACAGGCGGGCCAGCCGCCGGTCCACCTGATCGTTGGAGAAGATGCCGGTCGGCAGCGCGGGGCCCAGCCGCTCGATCGATTGCGTCAGCGACTTGCGCCCCAGCGTGCCGCGCCACAGCGCCGAGGCCGCCAGGCGCGGCACCATGAGGGCGCGCCGCGCGAATTCGCCATACGCCGGCACCATCAGCCAGGCCGGGTCGAACACTTCGCTGGCCCCGTCATCGCTCTCGATGAAGGAGGTGCACAACTGGCGCGGCGACATGCCGTTGGCGAGTCCGGCGGCGATGAAGCCGCCCGCCGAAACCCCCAGGTAGTGATGCAGCCGCGTGAAGTCGATGCCCTCCAGCGCCTCCTCCAGTGCGCACAGCGCGCCGATTTCGTAGATGGCACCCAGCGGGCCGCCCCCCGCGAGCGCCAGCGCAATTCTCGGGGCGGAGGTGTTTCCGGTCTTCATGTGCAATCAGTGTAGGGTGCTTGCACGGCGCTCTCTGCTGCGATGCAGCAAAGGCGGCGACGCCGCGCAGGTTGGCAAGGTCAAAAAAAAGGCGCCGAAGCGCCTTGGGATCCGGCCATCCTGCCCGGGGGTCAGGCCGACTTGCGCGCGGACGCGCGCTTGGTCGCGGCCTTGCCCGATCCGTTGGCGGCGCCGCGTCCGGCGGCGGTCGTCTTCGCGCTGAGTTTCGCGACATTACGGTTGAGTTCGTCGATGCGCGAGATCAGCACCTCGATGTCCTTGGCCGAGGGCACGCCCAGCTTGTTCAGCGCCTTGGACACGCGTTCCTCGAAGATGTTCTCCAGTTTGTCCCACTGGCCCGACGCGCGCGACGAAATGTCGGTGGCCATCGTGGCCATGCGGTTGGTGGCCTCCGAGATCTTTTCCTCGGCGGCCGCCTGGGTCTTGCGCTGGATCGAGGTCCCCTCCTTGACGAGGGCTTCGAACACCTTGCCGCCTTCCTCCTGCGCCTTCGCGAAAGCGCCCAGACCCGCCAGCCAGATTTGCTGCGCCGACTCCTTCACGGTGCCCGACAGTTGCGAGCCCGTCGTCTTCTCGGCAGCCTTCTTTTGCAGTTTCTTGACCATGGTGGCCTCCAGTCAGTGGGTTGAGATTCGCGCCGCCCGGTATCGAACATTGCGACGTATGCAATCAACTTTAAGCCTTGGCGCGCGGCCGTTTTAGGTGCGGCTTCCTAAAGGGCTAGACAATGAAGCCCAGGGGTGCGGACCGCGAGGCGGGTTTGTGCTGAAGCCCGGCCGGTCCGCTTGCGCAAGAATTCGCCAAATTCAAAGTCAATTTCTTCCGGAGGTTTCATGCGGTACTTCGTCACCGGCGCGACCGGGTTCATCGGCAAGCGCCTGGTCAAAAAGCTGCTCGGGCGCAAGGGCTCGGTCGTGCATTTCCTGATCCGCAAGGAAAGCGAGGACAAGATCGCCGCGTTGCGCGAGTACTGGGGCGCCACCGCCGCGCGCGCCGTGCCGGTGTTCGGCGACCTCACCGCGAAGAAGCTGGGCGTCGCGTCCGAGGATTTGAAGCGGCTGAAGGGCCAGATCGACCACTTCTACCACCTCGCCGCCGTGTATGACCTGTCCGCCGACGAGGAAAGCCAGGTCACCGTCAACATCGAGGGCACGCGCAACACGGTGGAATTCGCCCGGGCCGTCGACGCCGGCCACTTCCACCATGTGTCCTCGATCGCCGCCGCGGGGCTGTACGAAGGCGTGTTCCGCGAGGACATGTTCGAGGAGGCGGAGAACTACGAGCACCCCTACTTCATGACCAAGCACGAGAGCGAGAAGATCGTGCGCAAGGAGTGCAAGGGGCCCTGGACGGTGTACCGGCCGGCGATGGTGGTGGGCGACAGCCGCACCGGCGAGATGGACAAGATCGACGGCCCCTACTATTTCTTCAAGCTGATCCAGCGCATGCGCCAGTTGCTGCCGCCGTGGATGCCGGCGGTGGGGCTGGAAGGCGGGCGCGTCAACATCGTGCCGGTGGACTTCGTGGTCGATGCGATCGATCACCTGAGCCACAAGAGCGACATCGGCGGGCGCTGCTTCCATCTGGTGGACCCGGTCGGCTACCGGGTGGGCGACGTGCTGGACATCTTCAGCCGCGCCGCGCACGCGCCCAAGATGAACCTGTTCGTCAACGCAGCCCTGCTCGGATTCATTCCCAAGAGCGTGAAGAAGGGCCTGATGGCGGTGGCGCCGGTGCGCCGCATTCGCAATGCCGTGATGAAGGACCTGGGGCTGCCGGAAGACATCCTGTCGTTCGTGAACTACCCGACGCGCTTCGACAGCCGCGAGGCCGAGGCGGCGCTGCGGGGCTCGGGCATCGCCGTGCCCAACCTGAAGGACTACGCGTGGCGGCTGTGGGACTACTGGGAGCGCCACCTCGACCCCGACCTGCACATCGACCGCACGCTCAAGGGCACCGTGGGCGGCAAGGTGGTCCTGGTCACCGGCGGCTCCTCCGGCATCGGCCTGGCGGCCGCGCACAAGTTCGCGGAGGCCGGCGCGATCACCATCATCTGCGGCCGCGACCAGGCCAAGCTCGACGAAGCGTGCAAGGAAGCCCGGGGCAAGGGCTATCAATTCGTCGCCTACGCCGTTGACATCGCCGACATGGCCGATTGCGACCGCTTCACCCGGCTCGTGGTGGAGAACCACGGCGCGGTCGACTACCTGATCAACAACGCCGGGCGCTCGATCCGCCGCGCCATCGAGTCCAGCTACGACCGCTTCCACGATTTCGAGCGCACCATGCAGCTCAATTACTTCGGCAGCCTGCGCGTGACCATGGGCCTGCTGCCCGCCATGGTGGCCAAGCACAAGGGGCATGTGGTCAACATCAGCTCGATCGGCGTGCTGACCAACGCGCCGCGCTTTTCAGCCTACGTGGCCTCCAAGGCGGCGCTGGACGCCTGGACCCGCTGCGCATCCAGCGAGTTCGCCGACCAGGGCATCAGCTTCACCACGATCAACATGCCGCTGGTGCGCACCCCGATGATCGCGCCCACGCAGATCTACAAGAACGTGCCCACCATGGCGCCGGAAGAAGCGGCCGACATGATCGCGCAGGCCTGCATCTTCAAGCCGGTGCGTGTGGCCACGCGCCTGGGCATCACCGGCCAGCTGCTGCATGCCCTGGTGCCGCGGGTGGCGCAGATCGCCATGAACACGAGCTTCCGCATGTTCCCCGATTCGTCCGCCGCCAAGGGGGACAAGAGCGGCAAGCCGGCGCTGTCGCCCGAGGCGATCGCGATGCAGCAGATGATGCGGGGGATCCACTTCTAGCGCGCCAGGTAGCCGTTGATCTCGTCGATCGTCTCCTGCTTGGGCCCGCCCGCGAGCGCCTGCAGGCGCACGCGCGACATCAGGTAGACGTAACGCGCCTGCGCCAGGTCGCGCAGCGCGCCCGCTTTCTGCTGTTCGGCGTTCAAGGTATCGACCAGCGTGCGGCTGCCGGCCTCGTAGGAGCGGCGGTTGGAAATCACCGCCTGGTCGGCCGACCGGACCGCCTGCTCCAGCGCCTTGATTTTCAGCACCCCTTCGGTGATGCCCCGGAATTCGCGGTGGACGCGCACGCCCAGGTCGCGCCGCAAGGCCTCGAGCGACTCCTCGATGCGCTGGCGTTCGGCCAGCGCCTGCCGCACCAGCGAGCTGGTGTAGCCGCCGGAGAAAAGGGGCACGTTCAGCTGCAGGCCGACCGCCCGGTTGGTGTAGCGCGTATCGACCGTCGTGACGCTGTCGCTTTCATTGCGCGACCACTGCGCGATCGCATCCAGTGTCGGATGATGGCCGGCGCCCGCTTTTTCCACTTCCCACCGGGCCGCTTCGAGCTGCGCCTTGGATGACTGGATCTCGGGGCTGTTCTGTTCGGCGCGCAGGGTCCAGTCTTCGACGCGATCGGGGTCGGGCGCCCGCAGCCGCAGCTTGGCCGGATCCAGCCCGGCCAGGCTTTCGATCGGCTGGTTGACCAGGGCCTGCAGCTGGCGCCGGGTGAAGTCGACGTTTTGCCGGGCCTCGAGTTCCTGGGCGGCGTTCAGGTCCAGGGCCGCCTGCGCTTCGTCGATGTCCGTGCGCGTTCCCGCGCCGGCGCTCAGGCGCTTGCGCGCGGCGTCCAGCTGCGTCGCGTAGGCCGTCTTCTGGGCGAGCACCAGGGCCAGATGTTCCCGTGTGAGCAGCGCCTCGAAATAGGCGCCGGCGACGCGCACACCCAGGTTCTGGACATTGCGCTCCAGCGTCGCGTCGGCTTCCTCGACCTGCGCCTGGGCCTGCTCATAGTCGGCCCTCTGGTACTTGCGATAGATCGGCTGGCGCAGCGTCAGCGACTGGGTGCCGCTCATGTATTCCTGCCCGGTCGTGACGGCCTGCCCGAACAGGTTGGGCGCCGTGCGGTCCAGGTTGTTCCTGAAGCGCGTGAAGCTGGCCGACAAGTTGGGCAGCAGTTGCGCGCGCGCCTGGGGCAGGCGCTCGCGCCGCGCCTGCGCGGCCGCACGCGCCGCGCGAATCGTCGAGTCCTGCTCCAGCGCCGCTTGGTAGGCCTGGGACAGGTCCATTCCCCAGGAGGGCGGGCTGGCGCAGGCCAGCGCGCCGGCCAGCGCCAGCCGCGGCCAATCGTGGGCAAGACGTCGCGGCATGGCTCATTCCTCTTTCATCGAGGCTGCGACGCGCCGGGTCAGCGGGTACAGCATGTAGGTGAGCAGGGAACGCTGGCCGGTCCTGAAGACGACTTCCACCGGCATGCCGGGCTGCAGCTGGCGCTGGCCGAGTTCCTGCATGCCCTGCGGCGTCACGGCCACCCGGGCCAGGTAGTAGGCGACGTTCGTGCCGGGTTCGGTCAGCAGGTCGCCCGAGACGGAAATCACCTTGCCGTCCACCACCAGTTGCGGTGAACGCGCGAATGCGTTGAAGCGCACGTCCACCGGCAACCCGGCATGCACCCGGTCGATGAACTGCGGCATGACCCGCGCCTCCAGCAGCAGCGGTTCGCCCTCGGGCACGATGTCCATCAGCTTTTGTCCCTGGGCGATCACGCCGCCCACCGACTGCACGGCGAGTCCGACCACCTGGCCGGCAGCGGGCGCCTTGATGTCGGTGCGGCCGAGTTCGTCCTGCAGCGCGCGGAACTTCTCGGCATCGGCCAGCACCTCGCGGCTGACTTCGGCCAGCTGCGAGTCGATTTCCTTGCGGTATTCCTGCTGGCGCGAGACATGGCGCTGGCGCAGTTCCAGCACGGCGCGCTGGGCGCGCACCGTGTTGCCCGTCAACTCGGCGATGGACGTGCTGGACTCCGCGACCATGCGCTCCAGTTCCAGCTGCCGGTTGCGTGGCGCGTAGCCTTCCTGGACCAGGCCGCGCGTGTTGGCGAGTTCCTCGTTGATCGAGGCCGCCTGGCTGCGCCGGCTGGCCAGCATCTGGGTGTAGGCCTGGATCAGGCCCTCCTGGCCGTGGATGCTTTCCTGGATCGACTGCAGGTCGGCGCGCAATGCCGAGCGGCGGGACTGCAGCAGTTGCTCCTGGGTTGACATCTGCTGGCGGATCAACGGATCCTGGGCCGCGGCCTCCAGGTCGGGGTGCCAGCGGATGGCGGAGGGTCCCGACTGCTCGGCCAGCAGCCGCGCCTGCATGGCGCGCAGGCCGAGGTAGCGCTGCCGCACGGCCTCGAAGTTCGCCTTCGCCGCGGCGTCGTCCAGCTTCACCAGCAATTGGCCCTCATGGACCCGGCTGCCCTCGCGCACCAGCACTTCCTTGACCAGTCCGCCCGCCAGGTGCTGCACCGGCTTGCGTTTGGTGTCTATGGCCACCATGCCGTGGGCGGGCACGCCTTCGTCCAGCGGCGCGAACGCGGCCCACAACAGCAGGACCGCCAGTCCCAGGCCCAGGGCCCACCCTCCGATCCGCGCGGCACGGCCGTTGGCCGGGACCTCGAGGCCGCCGGCCGGCCCGCTTGGGTCCTCCCCGGCTCGTGCCGGCACCGAAGCAAGGGGTTTGAGTGTTTGAGGTTGGGCCATGGCGGACTCGTGAAAGACGTGGCTCACGCCGGCTCGGTGGCGGCGGCGACGGCCGCGGGCTGCCTCGGGCGAAGCAATGCCAGGACTTCATCGCGCGGACCGTCGGCGCGCACCCGCCCGTCGCGCAGAACCAGCAGCCGGTCCGCGGCGGCCATGACGGCGGGGCGGTGCGTGATCAGCAGCACGGTCCTGCCCTGTCGCCTGAGCTCACCCACGGTGCGCACCAGCGCCTCCTCGCCCGCGTCGTCGAGGTTGGCATCGGGCTCGTCCAGCACCAGCAGGGCCGGCCCGCCGTAAAGCGCGCGGGCCAGGCCGATGCGCTGGCGTTGGCCGCCGGACAGCAGGGCGCCGGCTTCGCCGATCTGCGTGTCGTATCCCTTGGGAAGGCGCAGGATGGTCTCGTGCAGGCCGGTGCAGCGCGTCGCTTCGATGACCTTGCCGGAATCGATTTCGCCGAAGCGGGCGATGTTTTCCGCGATGCTTCCCTCGAACAGCTCGATGTCCTGGGGCAGGTAGCCCAGGTGCGGACCGAGCTCGATGCGGTTCCAGCCGTCGATCGGCAGGTCATCGAGCAGCACCTGTCCGGACAGGTCCGGCCAGATACCCATCATGCAGCGCGCCAGGGTCGACTTGCCCGAGCCCGAGGGCCCGAGCACCACCGTGGCCGTGCCGGGCGCGAGCGACAGGGTGACGCCCTTGAGGATGGGCTCGGCGCGCCCGGGCGCGGTGGCCACGACGCCGGTCAGGCTGATGCGCCCCGTGGGAGGGACGCGGGGCAGCGCGGCGTCGCGCTCGGGGTAGCGCGCCAGCAGCGCCTCCAGCCGCGCGAACGCCGCGCGCGCGCCGAGGAAGGCGCGCCAGACGCTGACCATCTGGTCGATCGGCGCCAGCGCCCGTGTCATCAGCACGGTGGCCGCGATCATCGCGCCCACCGAGAGCTGTCCCTGGATCACCAGCAGCGCGCCCACGGCCAGCGCGAGCGACTGCTGGCTGTAGCGGATGAACTTGCTCCATGCGCTGATCCGGTGCGTGATGCCCTGCGCCCGCGCGCCCAGGGCCAGGCTGTGCTGCTGGCGCTCCTGCCAGCGTGCTTGCAGGTTCGCTATCATGCCCATGGCCTCCAGGACTTCCGCATTGCGCAGCTTGCCCCACAGGTAGGCTGTCACCTCGCTGGCCGCCTTGGAGGCAGCCTCCGACGGCGCCACCGCGCGGCGGTGGCCGAACCAGGCCAGAGCGGCCTGGACCAGCGCGAAGGCGACGGCCAGCCCTCCGAGCACCGGATGCAGGAAGAACATCACGCCGATGTAGATCGGCGCCCAGGGCGCATCGAAGAAGGCGAAGATGCCGTTGCCGGTGAGGAATTGGCGGATCTGCAGAAGATCCCCGAACGCGCGGCTGGGACTGGCGCTGGCCTGGCTCAGATACGCGCTGAAACTCGCATTGAACACACGGGTGCCCACCAGGGCGTCGAAACGCAGTCCGGCGCCCACCAGAAGCCGGGAGCGGACCCACTCGGACGCCGCCATCAGGCCCAGCAGCATCAGCGTGATCAGCGACACCGCCAGCAGCGTCAATTCGCTCTGGCTGACCAGCACGCGGTCGAAGATCTGGAGCATGTAGATCGTCGGCGCCAGCATCAGCAGGTTGGCCGCGAAGCTGAACAGCCCCACGACCAGGAATTCACGGCGAAACGTCCACAGCGTCATCCGCAGCTCGCCGGGCGCGTGGTGATCGGTCTTCATGCCGTGCTCGGATGCCGTTCAAGCCGCGGGGGCCGCGCGGCCAGGATGGCCGATCCGGAGGGGGACCTGCAGCGGCTGCGCGCGCGCCTGTTCCCGGTTCTTCTTCAGGGTCGCCAGCACTTCATCCGGCGGACCGAACGCCTGCGCCGTGCCATCGCGCAGCACCAGCAGCTTGTCGGCCACCGCCAGCACAGCGGTGCGGTGGGTCATCACGACGGAAGTGGTGCCGCGCGCCTTCAGCGCCTTCAGGGCCGCCGCCAGCGCCGCGTCCCCGGCTTCGTCGAGGCTGGAATTGGGCTCGTCCAGCACCACGAACACCGGATGACCGTAGAGGGCGCGCGCCAGCGCGACGCGCTGGCGCTGGCCGCCGGAGAGAATGGCACCCTCGCGGCCGACCGGGCTGTCATAGCCTTGCGGCAGGCCGAGGATGTACTCGTGCAAGCCGACCGCCTTGGCGGCCGCTTCGACCTTGGCGATGTCGATGGCGCCGAAACGCGCGATGTTTTCCGCCAGCGTTCCATCGATCAGTTCCACGCCCTGCGGCAGGTAGCCCAGGTGCGGACCGAGTTCGGCTTTGTCCCAGGTGTGAACGTCCGCGCCATCGAGCCGGACCTTGCCGGCCGCCGCCGGCCACAGGCCCACCAGCAGGCGCGCCAGGGTGGTCTTGCCGGCCGCCGAAGGGCCGACCACCACCAGTATTTCGCCCGGCTGCAGGGCAAACGCGATCCCTTTGAGGATCGCCGCCTGCGAGCCCGGCGCGCTTGCCGTCAGGTGCTCGACCCGCAGCGCCCCGCGCGGCGGCGGCAAGGGCATGGCCTCGGGCGCGGGCGGGACCGACGCGAGCAAGGCATCGAGCCGCTCCCAGGCCGCGCGCAGGCCCACCACGCTGCGCCATTGAGCGACGACCAGCACCAGCGGCGCCAGCATGCGCCCGCCCAGGATGGAGCCGACCACCATCATGGCGCTGCCGCCATGGAACTGCCCGTGCAGGATCAGCCAGGCGCCCAGGCCCAGCAGCAACGAGCCCATGACGATCTGGAGCAGCCTGGAGATCGACTGGTACACGCCCGCGCGATGGGAGGCGAGCGTCTGCAGACCGAGGAACTCGCGCTGTCTTTTCATCCAGCGCGCGTGGATGTCGCGCAGCATGCCCATCGCCTCGATCACCTGCGCGTTGCGCAGCGATGCGTCGGCATACTGCTGCGCCGCGATGGCCGTCCGGTTGGCGGCCATCAGCGGCCGTCCGGTGCCGCGCTCATTGAGCCAGCCGATCCCCGCCTGCGCCAGCGCCCCCACGACGGCCGACCCGCCCAGCACCGGGCTGATGGCGAACAGCAGCACCAGGCAGATCAGCGCGACCGGCAGCTCCATCAGCGCGAGCAGCGCCGGCGAATAGAGGAACTCGCGCACCGTCCGCAGATCGTTCATGGGCTGCGCCGATCCGCCCGGCAGGTGCCTCAGGTGGGCGCGGAAGACGGCCTCGAACACGCGCGCGCCCAGGCGTTTTTCCAGCGCCAGGCTCGCCTCGTGCATGATTTCGCCGCGCGCCCATTCGAGCACTTCCATCAGCACGAACGCGGCCAGCACGATGAAGGTGAGCATCGCCAGCGTCATGTGACTGCGGCTGTTCACCACGCGGTCGTAGATCTCCAGCATGTACCCGGCGGGCGCCAGCACGAGCAGGCTGGAAAACAAGCTGAACCATGCGGCGCGGACGAACCAGGGCCGCAATGCCGTGACGGCCTCGCGCAGCTCCGATGCGGGTTTCGAGGGACTCATAACCTGCTGTTACCAGGATAGTCGGCTATTTACGCGCAAGCAGCAAATCGTAATACGAGTGCGCATCAAAATAACTCATCAGTTTCCGCGCAGGCCGCCGCGAAGGCAGCCCGGGCGGGCCGTCGACGCGACGATGCGACAATTCGGTCCCCGCTGTTGGAAATGCGGCGGGCCCCTGATGGATGGTTCCTTGAAAATTCTTCTGTTCGGCAAAAGCGGGCAGGTCGGCCGCGAATTGCTGCGCAGTCTGGCCTCCCAAGGACAACTCATCGCGCCCGGACGGCTGGACAGGCAGCCCGGAGGCGACCTTGCCGATCTCGACGGCATCGCGCGCGCCATAGCAAGCGTGCGGCCGCAAGTGATCGTCAACGCCGCTGCGTACACGGCGGTCGACCGGGCCGAGTCGGAAGGCGCGCTGTGCCACACCATCAATGCGCTCGCGCCGCAGGTCATGGCCGAGCAAGCCCGCCGCGCCGGCGCCTGGATGGTCCACTTTTCCAGCGACTATGTTTTCGACGGGTCCGGCAGCCGCGCCTGGTCCGAAGAGGACACGCCGGCTCCCATCAATGTTTACGGAAAAAGCAAGGCCGAGGGCGACCGCCGTGTGGCGGCGGCCTGCCCTCGCCACCTGATCCTGCGCACGAGCTGGGTCTATGCCGCCCATGGCGGCAACTTCCTCAAGACCATGCTGCGGCTGGCGCAGGAACGCGACCGGCTGAGCGTGGTGGACGACCAGTGGGGCGCGCCCACCCCTGCCGAACTGATCGCCGACGTGACGGCACAGGTGCTGCGCGCCGCCCTCGCGCGGGAGGGGCTTGCGGGTCTCTACAATGTCGCGGCGAAAGGCGAGACTAACTGGTACGGCTACGCGCGCTTCGCCCTGGACCTGGCTAGCGCGGCAGGATGGCCGGTCAAGGCCAGCCTGCAGGCGGTGCCGACCAGCGCTTACCCGGCCATCGCGCCGCGCCCCCATAATTCAAGGCTGAACACCCAGAAACTGGAAAAGACGTTCGGGCTGCAACTGCCGCCTTGGCAGCAGGGGGTAGAGCGCGCGCTGGCCGGCATCAGCCGCCCGGCCGCCGCCACGCCAGCCGCCTCAGAGGCTGGTTTTCCTCAAGACTGACATGACAACTCGAAAAGGCATCATCCTCGCCGGAGGATCGGGCACCCGGTTGCACCCGGCCACGCTCGCCATCAGCAAGCAGCTGCTTCCGGTCTACGACAAGCCCATGGTGTACTACCCGCTGAGCACGCTGATGCTGGCGGGCATGCGCGACATCCTGGTCATCAGCACGCCCCAGGACACGCCGCGCTTCAGCCAGCTGCTGGGCGATGGCTCCCAGTGGGGCATCAACATCCGCTATGCGGTCCAGGCCAGTCCCGACGGACTGGCCCAGGCTTTCCTGATCGGCGCCGACTTCGTGGGACGTTCCCCGAGCGCGCTGGTGCTGGGCGACAACATCTTCTACGGCCACGACTTCGCGCACCTGCTGTCCGACGCCGACAAGCGCAGTCACGGTGCCACGGTGTTCGTGTACCACGTCAGCGACCCCGAGCGCTACGGTGTGGTCGCGTTCGACGCGAACGGCCGGGCCAGCAGCATCGAGGAAAAGCCCGCCAGGCCAAAGAGCAACTTCGCCGTGACCGGCCTGTACTTCTACGACAACCAGGTCGTCGAGATCGCGCGCAGCGTCAAGCCCAGCAACAGGGGCGAGCTGGAGATCAGCTCGATCAACCAGACCTACCTGGAGCTGGGGGGGCTCAACGTCCAGGTGATGCAGCGCGGCTATGCCTGGCTGGACACCGGGACCCACGAGAGCCTGCTCGA
>JAMPXR010000463.1 GCA_023701085.1 Ramlibacter sp.
GCGTCGGGCCTCGGAGAGGGCACGGCACGGATGCTGGCCGCCAACGGCGGCAAGGTGGTGATCGCCGACATGCAGGTGGAAAAGGGCGAAGCCATCGCCAAGGAAATCGGCGGCGTGTTCGTCAAGTGCGACGTCAGCCAGGAAGCCGACGCCCAGGCCGTGGTCACGAAGGCGGCATCGCTGGGCAAGCTGATGGGGCTGGTCAACTGCGCCGGCATCGCGCCGGCCGAGAAGACGGTGGGCAAGACCGGCGCGCATTCGCTGGCGCTGTTCGCCAAGACCATCACGGTGAACCTGATCGGCAGCTTCAACATGATCCGCCTGGCGGCTGAAGTGATGGCCAAGAACGAGCCGGAGAGCACCACCGAACGCGGCTGCATCATCTCCACGGCCTCCGTGGCGGCCTACGACGGCCAGATCGGCCAGGCGGCCTACAGCGCCTCCAAGGGCGGCGTCGTCGGCATGACCCTGCCCATCGCGCGCGACCTGGCCCGCAACGGGATCCGCAACATGACCATCGCCCCCGGCATCTTCGGCACCCCCATGATGTTCGGCATGCCCAAGGAGGTGCAGGACTCCCTGGCCGCGAGCGTGCCGTTCCCGTCCCGGCTCGGCACCCCAGAGGATTACGCCAAGCTGGCGCGGCACATCCTCGAAAACGACATGCTCAACGGCGAAGTGATCCGCCTGGACGGCGCCATCCGGCTGGCGCCGCGCTGACCCTCCCGCGCTTAACATGCATCTCCCTGGCCAGGAGGTGCACATGAAGATCAAGTCAACGCTGCTGGGTCTGCTGGCGCTGCTGGGTCTGCTGGCGCTGGCGGCCTGCGCCACGGCGCCTTCCACTTTCAGCTATGCGCCACCGGCGCTGCCCGAGCCGCCCTCGGGCTATGTGGATAAGCCCGGCTGGTCGGCCCGGCGCTTCGCCGTCGCGGCCGCCAACCCCCTGGCGACGGACGCCGGCTACCGGGTCCTCAAGGCCGGTGGATCGGCGGTCGACGCCGCGGTGGCGGTGCAGATGGTGCTGACGCTGGTCGAGCCGCAGTCCAGCGGCATCGGCGGCGGCGCCTTCCTGCTCCATTTCAACGGCCAGGACGTCGAGGCCTACGATGGCCGCGAAACGGCGCCGGCTGGCGCCGACGAAAAGCTGTTCCTGGACACGGACGGCAAACCCCTTGCCTTTTACGACGCGGTGGTGGGCGGCCGCTCGGTCGGCGTGCCGGGAACGGTGCGCATGCTGGAGATGGCGCACCGCCAGCACGGCAAGCTGCCCTGGGCCGTGCTGTTCGAACCCGCCATCGCGCTGGCCGAGGGCGGCTTCAAGGTCAGCCCGCGCCTGAACACGCTCGTCAGGGCCGATGCCCACCTCAGGAAGGATCCGGTGGCCTCGGCCTACTTCTTCAAGCCCGATGGCGACGCGCGCGACGTCGGCTTCAACTTGCGCAACGGCGAACTGGCGGCAGTGCTGCGCAAGATCGCCGCCGAAGGCTCGCGGGGCATGCACGAAGGCGAGGTCGCGCGGGCGATCGTCGACAAGGTCCGCAAGCACCCCAGCAATCCCGGCCGGATGACCCTGGCCGACCTGGCCGGCTACCGGGCGAAAAAGCGTGAGCCGATCTGCCACGACTACCGGGCCCGGGCCAAGGACTACCGGATCTGCGGCTTTCCGCCGCCCGGTTCGGGCGCGATCGCGGTCGGACAGATCCTGGGCATGCTGGCCAACACGAAGGCCCAGGCCCTGCCGCTGGAGAACGGCCTGCCCGCGGCGAACTGGCTGCATCTGTACCTGGAAGCGTCCCGCCTGGCGTTCGCCGACCGCGCCCAGTACCTCGGCGATCCCGACTTCGTCCAGCCGCCCGCGGGCAACTGGATGAGCCTGCTGGAGCCCTCCTATCTCGCCGGGCGCGCGCGGCTGATCGGCCCGCAAAGTATGAAAGTGGCCAAGGCGGGCGTCCCCGGCGCCGCCAAGGCAGCGTATGCGCCAGCGCCGGAACAGCCCGATTACGGAACCTCCCACATCAGCATCGTCGACGGCCACGGCAATGCGGTCGCCATGACCACCACGATCGAGGACGCGTTCGGCGCGCGGCAGATGGTGAGCGTCAAGGGCGGCACGGGCGGCTTCCTGCTGAACAACGAACTGACCGACTTCAGCTTCGCGCCGGCCGACGCGCAAGGCCTGCCCATCGCGAACCGCGTGCAGGCCGGCAAGCGTCCGCGCTCCTCGATGGCGCCGACCCTGGTGTTCGACAAGGCGACCGGACAGCTGGTCATGAGCGCCGGCAGCCCCGGCGGCGCGATGATCATCCACTTCACCGCCAAGACGATCTACGGCATGCTCGATTGGGGGCTGAATGCGCAGCAGGCGATCGACCTGCCCAATTTCGGCTCGCTCAACGGCCCCAGCATCCTCGAAGACCAGCGCTTCCCGCCTGCCACCGTGGAAGCACTGCGCGCGCGCGGCGCCGAAGTGCGCGAGCTGGCGATGACGAGCGGACTGCAAGCGATCCAGAAGACGCCGACCGGCTGGTTCGGCGGCGCGGACCCGCGCCGTGAAGGCGTCGTGCGGGGAGACTAGGACGCGCGCGCGCCCCCGCGGACGGCGCGCTCAGACATCGATCGCGTCGGCCGATCCGGCCAGCTTGCGCAGTTCGAACTTCTGGATCTTGCCGGTCGAGGTCTTGGGCAGCTCGCGGAAAACGACCGTCCTGGGCACCTTGAAGCCGGCCAGATGCTTCTTGCAGTGGGCGACGATGTCCTCGCGCGTGGCCGTGGCGCCCGCCTTGAGCTCGACGAAGGCGCACGGTGTTTCACCCCAGCGCGCGTCCGGCTTGGCGACCACCGCGGCCGCCAGCACGTCGGGATGGCGGTACAGCACGTCCTCCACCTCGATGGAAGAGATGTTCTCGCCGCCCGAGATGATGATGTCCTTGCTGCGGTCCTTGATCTTGATGTAGCCGTCCGGGTACTGCACCGCCAGGTCGCCGGTGTGGAA
>JAMPXR010000464.1 GCA_023701085.1 Ramlibacter sp.
CAGATGGGTCCGCTGGCCAATCCGCGCCGGCTGACCGCGATGGCGGAATTCACGCAGGACGCCGTCCGGCGCGGCGCCACCGTGGCGCACGGCGGTGAGCGTATCGGCAACGCCGGCAATTTCTGGCAGCCCACCGTCCTGACCGACGTCCCGCTGGACGCGAAGGTGTTCAACGACGAGCCCTTCGGTCCGATGGCGGCGATCCGCAGCTTCAACACGCTGGAGGACGCGATCGCCGAGGCCAACCGCCTGCCCTACGGGCTGGCCGGCTATGCGTTCACGCGCTCGCTGAAGAACGCGGACCTGCTGATGCGGCGCGTCGAAGTCGGCATGTTGTGGATCAACATGCCCGCCATGCCGTCGGCCGAGATGCCCTTCGGCGGCGTCAAGGACTCGGGCTACGGCAGCGAAGGCGGTCCGGAAGCGCTGGAAGCCTACCTGAACACGCGCGCCATCGCGGTGGCCAACGTCTGAGCGTCAAGCGCCGTGCCCCGGAACGGTCCGGGGCCGGGCGGGCGGCGGCCGCAGGGCCTACTGCGGATCGCCCTGCGTCCAGCGCCGGTAGCGTTCCTGGTTTTCCGCGTTGGGCGGGTACAGGCCGGGCAGGGCCGCCCCTTCCTCGACGCGGCTCATGATCCAGTTCTCGAGCCGCTCCTGCTCCACGGCAGCGGCCACGACGTCGTCGAGCAGCCCGGCGGGGATCAGCACCGCGCCGTCCTGATCGACCACGATGACGTCGTTCGGGAACACCGCCACACCGCCGCAGCCGATCGGCTCCTGCCAGCCGACGAAGGTCAGGCCCGCGACCGAGGGCGGCGCCGCCGTGCCCTGGCACCACACCGGCAGCCCGGTGCCGAGCACGCCCGCGACGTCGCGCACCACGCCGTCCGTCACCAGCCCCGCGACGCCGCGCTTGCGCATGCGGGCGCACAGGATGTCGCCGAAGATGCCGGCGTCGGTCACGCCCATGGCGCCGACCACCGCGATGCAGCCGGGCGGCATGTCCTCGATGGCGGCGCGGGTGGAGACCGGCGAAGCCCAGGACGCGGGCGTGGCCAGGTCCTCGCGCGCCGGAACGAAACGCAGCGTGAAGGCGCGCCCGACCAGGCGCGGCTGCCCGGGCGCGAGCGGCCGAGCGCCACGCAGCCACACGTTGCGCAGGCCTTTTTTGAGCAAGACGGTGGTGAGGGTGGCCGTGGACACGCCCGTCAGGTCGTTTCGGGTCCTGGCGTCCAGGGGCGCGGTTGCGATGCTCATGAGGTCTCCTGCACAAGACAAGATGAATGGACGGGACAGCCGGGATGGCGCGCCCGCGCGTCGATGCCCCGCGTCACGGCAGCGCTGCCGAATCGCCCGCGAACAGCCGGTGGGGCGCCAGCATCTGCGCGTCCAGGCCGAACCCGGCGATGCGCGGCGGCAGCGGCAGGCCCCGCGCGAGCGCTGCGCAGGCCTCGCCCATGGCCGGCGAAGTCTGTATGCCGTAACCGCCTTGGCCGGCCACCCAGAAGAATCCGGGCCGCAGGGGATCCCATCCGCCCACCAGGTCGCCGTCCGGCACGAACGAGCGCAGGCCCGCCCAGGTGTGGGTGGGCCGCTGGATGACCAGCGTGCTGATCCGCTGGATGCGGTCTATGGCGGTGGCGATGTCCATCAGTTCGGGCTGCACGTCGTGCGGCTCCACCGGGTCCGCATTGGCCGGCGAACCCAGCAGCATGCCGGCGTCGGGCTTGAAGTACCAGTCCTCCGCGACGCCCGCCGTCAGGGGCCATGCCGCGCTGGAAATGCCCGCCGGCGGCGCGAAGATGAAAGCGGAGCGGCGGCGTGGCTGCAGGCCGATCGATCGCGCGCCGGCCATAGCCCCCACTTTCCCGGCCCATGCGCCCGCGGCGTTCAACACCACGGGCGCCTCGTAAGCTTGGCCGCCCGCCTGCACCCGCCAGACGCCGGCGGCATGTTCCAGGCCGAGCACCTCGGCGTCGCACACGATCTGGCCGCCGTGGCGCCGGATACCGCGCAGAAAGCCCTGGTGGATCGCATGCACGTCCATGTCCACCGCGTCGGGTTCCAGCACCGCGCCCAGCAGCTTGTCCCGGCGCAGCACCGCGGTCACTTCGCAGGCGCCGGCGGCGTCGAGCAGCCTGGCGCGCGGCGACATGGCGCGCAACAGGTCCCAGTGCGTCTGCAGCGCTTCCTCCTGCCCGTGAATGGCGACCATCATGGCGCCGCGCTCGCCGAGCACCGGGTGATCCGTAAAGCCATCAGGCGGCGATTCGAGGAAGGCGCGGCTGGCCAGAGTCAGCGCGCGCACCTGCGGCGTGCCGTAACTCTCCATGAACAGCGCGGCGGAGCGGCCGGTGGAGTGGTAGCCGGGGTGCGACTCCCGCTCCAGCACGACGACCCGGCCATGCGGCGCCAGCCAGTAGCCCACGGAAGCGCCCGCGATGCCTGCGCCCACGATCAGGAAGTCCGCCTTCAGGCTCATGCGGGGATTCTAGAGGGGGCGTCATTGGGCCCGAAGCAACATTGCGCCTACGTAGGAATACGAAAGCGCGACGCCTCTTCCCGCCGCATGCGATCTGGCTCAACAGGATGGCGATTGCGCCCCGTATCATTACTGTCGAGGAATAAAGGGGATTCGAAATGAGTGCTTGTCTGCAGGGCCGGGTGGCCATCGTCACCGGAGCCGGTGGCGGTCTGGGGCGCGCGCATGCCATCGAACTGGCGAAACACGGGGCGCGCGTGGTGGTCAATGACCTGGGGGCCGACCGGGACGGCTCGGGCGCGGGTGCCGTGGCCGACGAGATCCGACGCGGCGGCGGCCAGGCCATCGTCGATGGCGGGGATGTGACCCGCTTCGGCGACATGGAAGCCATGGTCCGGCAGGCCGTCCAGGCCTGGGGCCGCGTCGACATTCTCGTGAACAACGCGGGCATCCTGCGCGACAAGAGCTTCGCGAAGATGACGCTGGACGATTTCCGGCTGGTCATCGATG
>JAMPXR010000465.1 GCA_023701085.1 Ramlibacter sp.
ATGAGCGATGTTCAGCAACGCATCGAGCAGTTGGTGAAAAACAGCGACGTGGTGCTGTTCATGAAGGGCGACGCCACTTTTCCGCAATGCGGCTTCTCGGGCCGCGCGGTCCAGATCCTGAAGGCCTGCGGCGTCGACACCCAGGGCCTCAAGACCGTGAACGTGCTCGAGGACGAGGAAATCCGCCAGGGCATCAAGGAATACAGCAACTGGCCGACCATTCCGCAGCTGTACGTCAAGGGTGAATTCGTCGGCGGCTCGGACATCATGATGGAGATGTACCAGAGCGGCGAATTGCAGCAGGTGCTGGGCACCTCGACCTCCTGAACACCCCTCGGGCGCGAGGTCGTCCCCGCGCAGGCGCAGGCCCCAAGAGCCCTGGGTTCCCGCCCCCGGAATCACGAAGCAAGCCGGCTGGCTAGCTCGGGCCGGCGGGCGTTTTTTCGCGCGGCCTGGAAGGGTCGGGGCTGGTTTCGGCGGGCGGCGACAGCGTGAAGTCCCATGCCTTGGCGGCGCCGAAGACGGCGCTGGGGTACGGCGCCCTGCCGCGGCTGCCGTTGTAGCGACCCAGCGCCATGAAAAGGTCGCCGCGTTCGCGCTCGATGTAGTGGCGCAGGATCACGCAGCCAAAGCGCAGGTTGGTCTGCATGTGGAACAGCTTGCCCGCATCGCCGTCGCCGATCAGCCGGCTCCAGAACGGCATCACCTGCATGTAGCCGCGGGCGCCGGCGCTGCTCACGGCGAATTTCCTGAAATTGCTTTCGACCTGGATCAGCCCGAGCACCAGCCCGGTGTCCAGCCCGGCGCGCCGGCTTTCGTACCAGACCGTCTGCAGAAACTCCTTGCGTTCCAGCCATTCGGCCTTGCGCCGCCGCAGCCGCCCGCTCATGGCGCCGAGCCAGCGCAGGTAGGCCAGGCGCGCCTCGATATCCGCGAAATCCGGGACCGGCGGCGCCGAATTGGCGATGGCCGAACTCAGCGCCGTGCGCACCGAGTCGGCCAGCGGCTCCTCGATCTGGGCCCCGGCCCGCGCCGGCGGCGCGAACCACAGCAGCCCCAGCCCGGCCGGAGCCAGCTGCAGGCAATCCCGGCGCTTCATCACGCGCGCAACCGCCCCTTGAGGAATCCGGCGATCTCGCCGGCGGGCACCTTGGTGGCCGCGCTGTCGCGGCGATGCTGGTATTCGAGCTGCCCGGACTGCAGCCCGCGGTCCGAAATCACCACCCGATGCGGCACGCCGATCAGTTCCCAGTCGGCGAACATCGCGCCGGGGCGTTCGCGGCGGTCATCCAGCAGGACGTCGACGCCGTCTGCCTGCAGCTCGTCGTGCAGTCTTTGCGCGGCGGCCTTGACCTGATCGCTTCGGTCCATGCCGATCGGGCAGATCACCACGGTAAAAGGCGCGAGCGCGTCGGGCCAGATGATGCCGCGCTCGTCGTGGTTCTGTTCGATGGCCGCGGCCGGCAGGCGTGTGATGCCGATGCCGTAGCAGCCCATCTCGAAGGGCTTGGGTTTGCCGTCCTCGTCGAGGAAGGTCGCGTTCATCGGCTGGCTGTACTTGGTGCCCAGCACGAAGATGTGGCCGATCTCGATGCCGCGCTCGATCGCCAGCACGCCTTTGCCGTCCGGCGAAAGATCGCCTTCCACCACATTGCGCAGGTCCGCCACGGCGTCGGGCCCGGGCAGGTCGCGCCCCCAGTTCACGCCGGTGAAGTGGAAATCCGCCTCGTTCGCGCCGCAGATCCAGTCGGCCATCAGCGCCACTTCGCGGTCGGCGACGACCTTCACGGGCTTGCGCGTGCCGATCGGGCCGAGGTAGCCGGGCTCGGTGCCGAAATGGTCGACGATTTCCGGCACCGTCGCGAACCGGTAGCCCGCGTCCAACCCGGGCACCTTGCCGACCTTGATCTCGTTCATGTCATGGTCGCCGCGCACCAGCAGCAGCCACACCTGCGTCTCGACCACCACCCCGTTGTCGTCGACCTGGTCGGTGGCCAGCACCAGCGACTTGACCGTCGTCGCCAGAGGCACCCGCAGCAATTCGGCCACCTGCGCGCAGGTGCTGCGGCCGGGCGTCGGCGTTTTCACCAAGGGTTGCGAGGCGGCGGGGCGCGGCCGGGAAGGCGCCAGCGCCTCCGCCTTTTCCATGTTGGCGGCGTAATCGCTGCCGGGGCAGTAGACGATCGCGTCTTCCCCGGTCGCGGCGATCACCTGGAACTCCTGGCTCACGTCACCGCCGATGGCCCCGCTGTCCGCGGCGACGGCACGGTAGCGCAAACCGAACCGGTCGAAGATCGCGCGGTAGGCCGCCGCCATCTGCTGGTAGCTTCTTTTCGCCGCGTCGAGGTCGCGGTCGAAGCTGTAGGCGTCCTTCATGACGAATTCGCGGCTGCGCATCACGCCGAAGCGCGGCCGCCGCTCGTCGCGGAACTTGGTCTGGATGTGATACAGGTTGCGCGGCAGCTGCTTGTAGCTGCGCAGCTCCAGGCGCCCGATGTCCGTGATCACTTCCTCGCTGGTCGGCTGCACGATGAAGTCGCGCTCATGCCGGTCCTTCAGGCGCAGCAGTTCGGGGCCGTAGGCGCCGAAGCGTCCGCTTTCCTGCCACAGTTCGGCCGGCTGGATCACGGGCATCAGCAGCTCCACGGCGCCGGCCCGGTTCATCTCCTCGCGCACGATGGCTTCCACCTTGCGGATCACCCGCAGCCCCATCGGCATCCAGGTGTAGATGCCGGCGCCCAGTTTCTTGATCATGCCGGCACGAGTCATGAGCTGGTGGCTGACGACCTCGGCGTCCGCCGGCGCTTCCTTGAGGGTGGATATGAAGAACTGGGAGGCTTTCATCGATTGGTCGCGGCCGTGTGGCCATTGAGCCCTTTGCCTGCGCGCGAGGCGCCGTGCATAATGAACTCAGTTTAAGAATTGGGGTTTGATTATGCTTGACCGGGACGGCTTTCGGCCGAACGTCGGCATCATCCTGCTCAACCAGAAA
>JAMPXR010000466.1 GCA_023701085.1 Ramlibacter sp.
CACCCGCGGAAAGGAACAGCACGTCACCGTCCCACTCTCGCACTTCGACGAGGACAAGTTCAGCTCGGGCCACGCCTTCGACGGCTCGTCGGTCGCCGGCTGGAAGGGCATCGAGGCGTCCGACATGCTGCTCATGCCCGACCCGAACACGGCCAACATCGACCCGTTCTTCGAGGAGACCACGCTGTTCCTGTCCTGCGATGTGCTGGAGCCGGGCGACGGCAAGGCCTACGACCGCGATCCGCGCTCGATCGCCAAGCGCGCCGAAGCCTACCTGAAGGCCTCGGGGCTGGGCGACACCGCCTTTTTCGGCCCGGAGCCCGAGTTCTTCATCTTCGACGACGTGCGCTGGGGCTCCGACGGCTCCGGCTCCTTCGTGGAGATCGACGAGTACGAGGCGCCGTGGAACACGGGCAAGAAGATCGAGGGCGGCAACAAGGGCCACCGTCCCACCGTCAAGGGCGGCTACTTCCCGGTGCCGCCGGTGGACAGCACGCAGGACCTGCGCGCCGAGATTTCGCTGATCCTCGAACAACTGGGCATCCCGGTCGAGGTGTTCCACCATGAGGTCGCCGGGGCCGGCCAGAACGAGATCGGCACCAGGTTCAGCACGCTGGTGCAGCGCGCCGACTGGACCATCTGGATGAAGTACGTGATCCACAACGTCGCCAACGCCTACGGCAAGACGGCCACTTTCATGCCCAAGCCCGTGGTCGGCGACAACGGCTCGGGCATGCACGTGCACCAGTCGGTGTGGAAGGACGGCAAGAACCTGTTCGCGGGCGACGGCTATGCAGGGCTGTCGGACTTCGCGCTGTACTACATCGGGGGCATCATCAAGCACGCGCGCGCCCTGAACGCCATCACCAACCCCGGCACCAACAGCTACAAGCGCCTGGTGCCCGGTTACGAAGCGCCGGTCAAGCTGGCGTATTCGGCCCGCAACCGCTCGGCGTCGGTGCGCATCCCGTACGTGGCCAACCCGAAGGGCCGCCGCATCGAAGTCCGTTTCCCCGACCCGACCTGCAACCCCTACCTCGGCTTCGCGGCCATGCTGATGGCCGGCCTGGACGGCGTGGAGAACAAGATCCATCCCGGCGAAGCCGCCACCAAGGACCTGTACCACCTGCCGCCGGAAGAGGACGCGAAGATCCCGACCGTGTGCCACAGCCTGGACCAGGCGCTGGACTACCTGGACAAAGGCCGCAGCTTCCTGACCAAAGGCGGCGTCTTCACCGACACCATGATCGACGCCTACATCGAGCTGAAGATGCAGGAAGTGACGCGTTTCCGCATGACCACGCATCCGATCGAGTTCGATATGTATTACTCGTTGTAACGGAAGATAACGCGGTCCCCTGGCGGGGACACGCGTTCTTCGGCTGTGGAAATCTACAGCGTGGCATGGAAAGGACGGCAAAGACCGTCCTTTTCTGTTTGTAATCAAGGAGTTACTTTATATTTTTCATGGATTGCGCGATACTGAAGAGCCGTCCTGTGCGCTGGGTGCGCGAGGAGCAATCGATGAAATATGTTTTCCTGATTCCCCTGGCCCTGCTGCTCGCGGCCAACAGCAGTGCCCAGTCGCGCATCTATCGCTGCGGCAACACCTACACCAACAACACCACGGAGGCCCAGGCCAAGGGCTGCAAGCTCATGGAGGGCGGCAACGTCACCGTGGTGGAAGGAACGCGCGTTCAGTCCCAGACGGTGCGCGTCGCCACGGCGCCGCAGTCCGTGTCCGCCGGCCCCGGCCAGCGCGTGGACGCGGACGCCCAGCGAGCGCGCGATGCCGATGCGCGGCTGATCCTGGAGGCGGAACTCAAGAAGGCCGAAGCACGCCAGGCCGAGCTGATCAAGGAATACAACAACGGCGAGCCCGAAAAACTCGGGCCCGAGCACCGCAATCACCAGAAGTACCTGGACCGCGTCGCCGAGCTGAAGACGGGCATCGCCCGCAACGAGAACGACATCGCGGGCATCAAGCGGGAGCTTGCACGGGTTACGTCAAAATGAGGGCTTGACCCCACAGGCGTCCTCCACCGTCCGTTTCCAGTCGCTGGACCTGCTGGCCACGCTGGTGGCCGTCGTCGCCAGCGACGGCAGCGTTCTGTTCGCCAATTCCGCCCTCGAGGATGCGCTCAGCAGCTCGCGGCGCACCATCCAGGCGTCCAGCTTTGCCCAGTTCTTCAGCGAACCGCAGACCCTGCGCCACGCGCTGGAGGCGGCCGGCAGCAACGAATTCGCCGCGCTGCGCTACGACGCCTGGCTGGTGCGCCCGCAGGGCGATCCGCTGCCCGTGCACGTGGTGGTGGCGCAGACCGACAGGCCCGGCGAGATCGTGGTGGAAATGCTGCCCCTGGAAGCGCAGGCGCGCCAGGAGCGCGAGGAGCGCCTGACCGACCAGGCCCAGGCCAACAAGGAGCTGATCCGCAACCTGGCGCACGAGATCAAGAATCCGCTGGGCGGCATCCGCGGCGCGGCGCAGCTGCTGGAGATGGAAATCGACTCGCGCGAGCTGAAGGAGTACACCCGGGTCATCATCCACGAGGCCGACCGGCTGCAGACCCTGGTGGACCGGCTGCTTGCTCCGCACAGGCGGCCGCATGTGGTGGGCGACGTCAACATCCACGAGGTCTGCGAACGCGTCCGTTCGCTGATCCTGGCTGAATTCCCGAAGGGCCTGGCGGTCGTGCGCGAGTACGACACCTCGATTCCCGAATTCCGGGGCGACCGCGAGCAGCTCATCCAGGCCGTGCTCAACATCGCGCACAACGCGTGCCAGGCACTGTCGGAGCGGATCGCCGCGGGCGATGCGCGGCTGGTGCTGCGAACCCGCATCGCCCGGCAGGTGACCTTCGGCAAGCAGCGCTACCGTCTGGCATTGGAATTGCATGTCATCGACAACGGGCCCGGCGTGCCGGACTCGATCAAGGACCGCATCTTCTTCCCGCTGGTCTCGGGCAGGGAGGGCGGCTCCGGGCTGG
>JAMPXR010000467.1 GCA_023701085.1 Ramlibacter sp.
CGGCGCGTTTCCATCTCGGTGTTGATGATGGCGTCACGCGCCTTCACGTCCGCGATCGCCGCTTCCGGATTGCGCAGCACCTCGCGCGTGCTCTTGGTCAAGGCGGACAGGAACGCCCTCACGGCGGCGGGGTTTTCCTTGATGATCTTCGGGGTGGCGATCACCACGTTGCCGTACAGCTTGACGCCGTGCGTGGCGTAGGGCAAGACGACCACGTCGTCGGCCTTGACGCCGCGCGCTTCCAGGTTCAGCAGCGAGGTGAAGGTGAAGCCCGTGATCGCGTCCACGTCGCCGCGCACCAGCATGGTTTCGCGCAGCGGCGGGTCCATCGCCGTCCAGGCGACGTTGCCCACGCCGTTGACCTTCTGGAAGATCGGGAAGGCGCGGCGGCCGGCGTCGAACACCGGCGCGCCCATCTTCTTGCCGTTCAGGTCGGCGGGCGACTTGATGCCCGACTTCTTCAGCGCCATCACCGAAGCCGGCGTGTTGTTGTAGACCACCATCACCGCGACCGGCTTGTTGGGCGCGTCCGGGTTGTTGGCGTGGAATTCCATCAGGGCCGCCATGTCGGCGAAGCCCATGTCATACGCGCCCGATGCCACCCGCGTCACGGCGCCGCCGGAGCCGCTGCCGGCGTCCACGGTCACGTCCAGCTTCGCGTTCTTGAAGTGACCCTTGGCCACGGGTGTCAGGAACAGCGCGGCCGGGCCTTCGAAGCGCCAATCGAGCTGGAACTTGATCGGCGTGGTCTGCGCCTGGGCTGCGCCGATACCGCTGGCCAGCACGAGAGCGGCGGCCGACTGCAGGAACACTCGTTTTTTCATGTGAACTCCGGGGTGGGTGGGACGACAGGCCTGCGCAATCACGATGCCGTTCACGGCCATCGGCGCTTGCTCGCCTAGTATCCGACAGATCAGCAGGCGGACATATAGGGATTCCCTCGGAAAGTTTGCGCTCGGACAAAAAATCAGATTTCCGCCATGCGCTTGCGATGCCGATGGATCGGGATATCCCCCTGAATGCGGGCGATCGAGGGCGTGCCCCTCAGGGCGTAGCTTGCGCAATTCCGCCCGCCTGACTCTCGTAAACTCCCGCGCAGGAGGAGATCATGTACGCCGAGCACATGCCCGATCAAGCAGCGGAGTTCCGGCGGCGCAGCGACGCGCTGATTGCGGCGATCCGCGCCGCCGGGCTGGACCAATACGTGCTGACCACCGGAGAGAACATCTTCTGGATGACCGGCGCCACGTTCGAACCGCTGGAGCGTCCCTTTTTCCTGGTGGTCGGCGCGGATGGATCACGCCGCCTGCTGGTGCCCTTGCTCGAAGCCGGCCACCTGCGGAAGGCGTGGGGCCTGTCCGAGGAAAGCATCACCAGCTACCGTGAATACCCGGCGCCCGCCGGCGCGGGCTGGGCCGACCTTCTGCTCGATGGGAACTGTCTGCGTGGGCAGTTCGGTTTCGAGCCGGAAACCGGGTGGACGATCGGCGAGCGGTTGCGTGGCGCCGGGGGTCTGAGTCTTGACCTGTTCGAAACGCTACGCATCGTCAAGTCGGATTGGGAGATCGGCCAGATCGAGCGTGCCGCGAGGTACGCGGATGAAGGCGTGGCCAAGGTGCTGCGGGCGGCGTGGGCCGGCGGCTCGGTGGCCGAAACCTATGCCGCTTCGCAGTCGCTCCTGCGGCAAATCGTTCGCGAGACGCCGAACTGGGACGCGCTGGCCACCAAGGTGATCGCTGCCGCCTGGCCGGCCCCCGTCAGCGCCGAGCCGCACTCCATTCCCCACCTGGCCGACCGGCTGCTGGCCGGCCCGCACGTGGCCCTGGTGCTGACGCGTGTGAACGGCTACGCGGCCGAATGCGAGCGTACTTTCTTCACCGTCGCGCCGAGCCCGGCCGAGCGCGACCTGTTCGGCCTGATGACGCGAGCCCGCGAGCTCGCGTTCGACATGATCCGGCCGGGCGTCGCGTGCGCGGAAATCGATGCCCGCGTGAATGCATTCCTCGCCGGCTGCGGCTTCGGCGACTTTCGCACGCGCTTGCACCGCTGCGGTCACGGTTTCGGCCTGGGCAATCACGAGCCGCCGTGGGTGGCCGAGGGCAGCCCCCACGTCCTGGCCGAGAACATGGTGATTTCCATCGAGCCCGGTCTCTATGTCGAGAACGTGGGCGGCTACCGCCACAGCGACACCGTCCTCGTCACCGCCGACGGCTACCGTTGCCTCACCCGCTCGCCGTCGCGGCTGGAGCAGTTGGTGCTGCCCAAGCCCACCTTGCGGCACCGCCTGACCCATTGGGTGGTCAAGCGCAGCCTGAATCTTCCGGCAGGTGCCCCCGTCGCTCGTACGCGCCCGGCGGGAGAAACGACATGAACAAGAAATGGCTTATTGCCGGTGGGCTGCTGGCCGCGAGCGTCGTTTCCTATTTCCTTTTCTTTCCAGCGTACGTCGACACCAAGTGGAACTATGGATTCGCGCGACCGCCCTACAAGGTCTCACCGGCGGCTGCGGACCTCCACCGCACCTTGCTTGTTGCGGACCTGCACAACGACGCGCTCATGTGGGACCGTGACCTGCTGCTGAAGAACACCCGCGGCTACATCGACCTGCCCCGTATGCAGGAAGGCAACGTCGCCCTGCAGACTTTCACGGCTGTCACGAAAGTGCCGCGCGGACGAAACGTCGACAGCAATGATGGGCACTTGACTGACAGCATCACATTGCTCGCCATCTCCGAACTTTGGCCGGTGAGGACCTGGTCCAACCTGAAGGAGCGCGCGCTTTATGGCTACGCTGATTTAGCCACTGTTTTTCGCCGAAGTCAGTTCGCGAGATGAGATCGGTGGCTCCAAGACGGCGATTTCGCGCCCGCCCGCGTCATTGTCGACGGCCTTGCGGCCCCTCTCCGCCCTTACGGGCGCACCTGTGCCGGCAACAACCCTCGGCTCATGTAGATGTTGGCCAGTGCCAGGGCCGTGAATGCCCTC
>JAMPXR010000468.1 GCA_023701085.1 Ramlibacter sp.
GCAGGATCAGCTGGCCGGGGTGCAGCGCTCCGGCGCCACCGACCTGGCGCTGCTGACCGACGGCCTGTCGGCCGAGCGCGAGCAGGGCATCACGATCGACGTGGCCTACCGCTACTTCGCCACGCCGGGACGCAAGTTCATCATCGGCGACACCCCCGGCCACGAACAGTACACGCGCAACATGGTCACCGCCGCCTCCAGCGCCGACGCCGCGGTGGTGCTGGTGGACGCGACCAAGCTGCAGTGGCGCGACCCCGCGTTGGAGCTGCTGCCGCAGACGCGCCGCCATTGCCTGCTGGTCAACCTGCTGCGCGTTCCGTCGATCGTCTTCGCGGTGAACAAGCTCGATGCGGTCGACGATCCCGAGCTCGCGTTCGGCAACATCGGCGGCGCGCTGGACGCGTTCGCATCGGCGGCGCGCATCCCGGTCCACGCCATCGTGCCGATCTCCGCGCTCCAGGGCCACAACGTGGTCGCCGCGCATCCCGGCTGGTGCGGCTATCAGGGTCTTTCGCTGCTGGAACTGCTGGAGCGGCTGGATGTCGCCGCCGCGGAGACGTCCGAGCCGTTCGCCTTCCCGGTGCAGTGGGTCGAGAAGTTCTCGGCGTCCTCGAACACGCGCCAGGGTCGCCGGGTGTTCTGGGGCCGGGTCGCCACCGGGGTCGTGGAGCCGGGCCAGCAGGTCAAGGTGCTGCCCGGCGGCCAGACCGCCACGGTCGCCCAGGTGCTCGACCATGCGCGCGAAGCGCGCCCCGTGCCCGCCGGGCACGGCGCAGGGATCGTGCTGGACCGCGAAGTCGACGTGTCGCGCGGCGACTGGCTGCTCGCGCCCGGCGCCCCCGAACCCACGCGCGAAGTTTCCGCCACGATCGCCTGGATGGACGACGAGCCGCTGGTCGCCGGACGGATCTATTGGGCCTTGCACGGGCACCGCTGGGTCAAGGCGCGTGTGAAACGTATCGTTCACAAGCTCGACGTCAACACCCTCGCTGAAGCCGACGCCGACCGGCTGGAGCCCAACTCGATCGGCCATGTGGACCTGGCGCTGCAGGAGCCGCTGGCCACGCTGCCCTACCAGCGCTCCCGCATCCTCGGTTCGATGGTCCTGGTGGACACGGCCAGCCACAAGACCTCGGGAGCGGTGCTGGTACGTTAGGGCCGCGGCGCTTTTTCTGATGAAATGCGCCAAGGACAGGGCTGGCCCGGCAGCGCCGTGAGCCTCGCTGCGGGACAGCACCGCGGGCCCCTTGGCTAAAATTCAATGTTTTCCCCTGCAAGCATCAAGAAATGACTCACGTCGTCACCGATTCCTGTATCCGCTGCAAGTACACCGACTGCGTGGATGTCTGCCCCGTGGACTGCTTCCGCGAAGGCCCGAACATGCTGGTGATCGATCCCGACGAATGCATCGACTGCGCCGTGTGCATTCCGGAATGCCCGGTCAATGCCATCTTCGCCGAGGAAGACGTGCCCGCGAACCAGATCGGCTTCGTCAAGATCAACGCGGAACTGGCGCCCGCCTGGAAGACCATCACCAAGCGCAAGGCGGCGCTGGACGACGCCGAGGAATGGAAGGACAAGACGGGCAAGCTGTCGGAGCTGATCCGCTAAAGGCGTGGCGCGCCTCCCCGCGCGCGCGGCGAGCGGAGACGATAGCATTCGCATGAATGCCGAACCGGATCCGGAAGTGACCCCTGCCGACGCCGCCCACGATAAGCCCATAGAGACCGATGCCCTCATCGTCGGCGCGGGGCCGGTGGGTCTGTTCCAGGTGTTCGAGCTCGGGCTGCTGGAAATCAAGGCCCATGTGATCGATTCGCTGGCTTGCCCGGGCGGGCAATGCGTGGAGCTCTATCCCGACAAGCCGATCTACGATATTCCGGCCGTGCCGGTGTGCACGGGCCGGGAGCTGACGGACCGGCTGCTGCGGCAGATCGAACCCTTCGGCGCGACGTTTCACTTCGGCCAGGAAGTCACGGCGGTGCAGCGCCGGGACGACGGACGTTTTGACGTCGAGACTTCGAAGGGCACGAGGTTCCTGAGCAAGACCGTCTTCATCGCCGCCGGCGTGGGCGCCTTCCAGCCGCGCACGCTCAATCTGGACGGGCTCGAAAAGTTCGAGGGCACGCAGCTTCACTACCGCGTCCAGGACCCGGCCGATTTCGCCGCCAAGCAGCTCGTCATCGTGGGCGGGGGCGACTCGGCGCTCGAGTGGTCCCTCCACTTCGCGGCCGAAGGGCCGCAGCGTGCGGGGAGCGTGACCCTGGTCCACCGGCGCGACGGGTTCAACGCGGCCGCGGCGACGGTGGCGAAGATGCGCCAGCGCTGCGCCGCGGGCGAAATGCAGTTCTTGGTCGGACAGCTCACGGGTTACGAGGAAAAGGACGGTCGGCTTGCCGGCGTGAAGGTCACGGGCGCCGACGACGTGACGCGCGAACTGCCGCTGGACGCCCTGCTCGTGTTCCTCGGCCTGTCGCCCAAGCTCGGCCCCATCGCCGGATGGGGCCTGGACATGGAACGCAAGCAGCTCAAGGTGGATACCGAGAGCTTCGCCACCAGCACCCCGGGCATCTTCGCCGTGGGCGACATCAACACCTATCCCGGCAAGAAGAAGCTGATCCTGTCGGGCTTTCACGAATGCGCGCTGGCCGCTTTCGGCGCCGCGCCGTTCATCTTCCCCGACAGGAAGGTACTCCTGCAATACACCACCACCAGCCCGAAGCTTCACAAGTTGCTGGGTGTGCAGACGCCGTCGCCCGAATAGACCGGCGGCGACAGGCCCCGCGCGATGCGGGCCTTGCCCTTTTCGCGCCCGCGGCCGGCGCTACAATCGTGATCGCGTTCGAAAGAGCGCGTCCGCTAGGGGTGTTGCCGCTTGAAGCGGCGACTGAGAAAGTCCCTTTGAACCTGACTGAGGTAATCCTCGCGCAGGGAAGCCAGCTCACCGGCGGCGCCCAACCCCTTCTCGGGGCGCATCACGTCGCA
>JAMPXR010000469.1 GCA_023701085.1 Ramlibacter sp.
CATCAGTTGCAGAATCGAGACAAACATCCGGGCTCGCCGTTCATGGTGAAAAACCCGCTAGCCTACCTCAAACCAGGCACTGTTCAAGCCCTTGCATGAAGATATCTTTGGGCAGGTCGATGCCGATGAAGACCATCTTGCTGCCGCGCGCCTCGCCGTCGGCCCACAGCGGCCCCAGGTCGCTGCCCATTAACTGGTGCACGCCCTGGAAGATCACCTTGCGCTCGGTGCCCTTCATGTGCAGCACGCCCTTGTAGCGCAGCATGCGCGGCCCGTAGATGTTGACCACCGCGCCCAGGAAGTCCTCCAGCCTGGCCGGATCGAAGGCGCGGTCCGACTTGAAGACGAAGCTCTTGACGTCGTCCTCGTGGTGATGGTGGTGGCCGTGGCCTTCGTGGCCGTGGGACGGATGGTCGCAGTGCGCGCCATGCTCGTGGTCGTGGCCGTGATGCTCCTCTTCTTCCTTCAGGAAGTCCGGGTCGATATCCAGCTTGGCGTTGAGGTTGAAGCCGCGCAGGTCGAACACTTCGGACAGCGGCACCTCGCCGAAATGCACGGCTTTCTGCGGCGCCCGCGGGTTCATGTGCTTGAGCCGATGAATCAGGGCGTCGGTTTCGTCCTGGGCCACGAGGTCGGTCTTGCTGATGAAGATCTGGTCGGCGAAACCCACCTGCCGGCGCGCCTCCTGCCGGTCGTTGAGCTGGCTCGCCGCGTGCTTGGCGTCCACCAGCGTGAGGATCGAGTCGAGCAGATAGGTTTCGGCGATCTCGTCGTCCATGAAGAAGGTCTGCGCCACCGGGCCGGGGTCGGCCAGCCCCGTGGTCTCGATCACCACCCGGTCGAACGCCAGCAGGCCCTTGCGCTTTTTGGCGGCCAGCAGCTGCAGCGTGGAGCGCAGGTCCTCGCGGATGGTGCAGCAGATGCAGCCGTTGCTCATCTGGATGATCTGCTCCGTGGTGTCGGCCACCAGGATGTCGCTGTCGATGTTTTCCTCGCCGAACTCGTTTTCGATCACCGCGATCTTCTGGCCGTGCGCCTCCTGCAGCACGCGCTTGAGCAGGGTGGTCTTGCCCGAACCGAGGAAGCCGGTGAGGATGGTGGCGGGAATGAGGCTCATTGGGGGCAGTTTAGCGGCAAGCGAATATCAACATCCAGGACGCTGGCGGACTCATTTGCGCACCACGACCAGCCCCTTGAGGTACTCCCCCTCGGGGAACGCCAGGGTCATCGGGTGATCCGGCGCGGCGCCCAGGCGCTCGGCGATGTAGCCGTCCACCCCGGCATCGGCGCCGGCGGAAGCGACGATCTTGTGGAACAGGTCGGCGCCAATGCCGCCGGAGCAGGAAAAAGTGAAGAGCACGCCGCCCGGCTCGAGCAGCTTGAGCGCCAGCCGGTTGATGTCCTTGTAGGCGCGCGCCGCGCGCTCGGCGTGGGCCGCCGTGGGCGCCAGCTTCGGCGGATCCAGCACGATGGCGTCGAAGGTCCGGCCTTCCTCGATGAAGCGGCGCAGCGACGCGTTCACGTCGGCATCGATGAAATCGGTTCGCGCCGGATCGAATCCGTTCAGCAGCACATGGTCGCGCGCCCGTTGCAGGGCCGGCGCGGACGAGTCGATCGACGTCACATGCCCCGCGCCCGCCGCGCGCATGCCGGCCAGCGCCGCCACGGTGAAGCCGCCCGTGTAGCAGTAGCCATTGAGCACGCGCTGGAAGCGCAGCCGCCGCGCATAGGCGGCGAACCTGCCGCGGCTGTCGCGCTGGTCGAGGTAAAAGCCGGTCTTGTGCCCGGTGGCGATGTCCAGCGTGAAGCGCCAGTCGTGCTCGCGGATGGCCAGCTCGGTCGCGGGCGCGGGGCCGCCCGCCGGCGCGCCGCGCAGCCACCCGGTGGCGCTGGCCAGGCCTTCCAGCGCCCGCGCGCCCGCGTCGGAGCGCTCGTATAACCGGGCCAGCCCCGTCTCCTTCAGCAGCGCATCGGCCAGCACCGGCTTCCAGCGCTCGGCCCCGGCCGACAGGAACTGCGCCACCAGGGTGTCGCCGTAGCGGTCCACGATCAGGCCGGGCAGTCCGTCCGACTCGCCGTGCACCAGCCGCACGCCATCGCTGGGGATGTCGAAGCGCTCCCGCGCGCGCACGCTGCGCCCGCAGGTCGCCGCGAGGAACGCGGCGTCGATGCGCTGGCCCTCGTCGAAACTCCAGGCCCGGGCGCGGATCTTCGATGCCGGACTGAAGGCCGCCCACGCGAGAAACTGGCCGGCCTGCGATTCCACACGCACCGTTTCACCCGGGTCGGCGCCGCCCTTGGCGATCGCCGAATCGAATATCCAGGGATGACGGCGCAACAGCGAGCGCTCCTTGCCTGCCTTGAGCCGGATCGTTTTCATGGCATCCATTGTCTCCCGCATGCGCCCGCGCCGCCGTGCGGGCACAATCCGGCGCTTGGAGGAGAGATCGAAAGATGACGTTGACGGAATGCGGCCGCGGGATCCTGGCCTTCACGCTCGCCCTGGCCGCGGCCCTCGCGATGCCCGTGCAGGGTCGCACCGTGCTCGATCTCGACACCGCCAGGCAGCCGGCTGACCTGAACGACTGGGGCGACGCCTGGATCGACCCCACCGGCCAGGCGCAGGCGGCCGAGGTCGCGGCCGACGACCACATCGCCTGGGCCGCGACGCGCAGCGGCGCGATCTACCCGCTCGCCACCGGGAAGGCGCTGTGGATCCGCTTCACGGTGCCGCCCGCTCCCGATGCGGAGCGCTGGTATCTCGAGATTCCGTATCCTTCGGTGAACCGCGTCACGCTGTACTCTCTGGACAGCGCCGGGCAGTGGCTGCCCCAATCGGCCGGTGACCACATCCCCGTGGCGCAATGGCCGGTGCCGCACCGGCACCCGCTGCTGCCGATCAGCGTGTCGGCGGAGGAACCGCGCAAGTACCTGCTGCGCATTGAAAACTCCCACAGCTTCAGCGCGCCGCTC
>JAMPXR010000018.1 GCA_023701085.1 Ramlibacter sp.
GTCGGCCACGAAGGCCTTCTCGTTGGTGACCTGTGACTCTTCCACGCCGAGCTGCTCGGCGATGATTTTTTTGACACGTGCTTCGATATCGCTCATGGTTCCCTCAGAGGGTTGTGAATGAATCCGCGATTTTAGCTGCCAGTCGGGGCGCCCCCGGCAGCCGCCGCCGGGCGGACGAACCGGCCTGTCCCGGCTCAGGACATGTACATGCCGCCGTTGACGTGGATCTCCTGTCCCGTCACGTAGCCCGCCTGCGGCGAGGCGAGGAACGCCACGGCATGCGCGACGTCGGCGGGCGCGCCCAGGTGCCCCAGCGGAATCTGTCCCAGCAGCGCCTTGCGCTGCTCTTCCGGCAGCGCCGCCGTCATGTCGGTCTCGATGAAGCCGGGTGCGACGCAATTGACCGTGATGCCGCGGCTTCCGAGTTCGCGCGCCAGCGCCCGGGTCATCCCGGCGACGCCGGCCTTCGCGGCCGCGTAGTTGGCCTGCCCCGGATTGCCCGACGCCCCGACCACCGACGTGATGTTGACGATGCGCCCGTAACGCTGCTTCATCATGGTGCGCATCACCGCCCGGCTCATTCGGAACACCGCCTTCAGGTTGGTGTCCAGCACCGCGTCCCAGTCCTCGTCCTTCAACCGCATCGCCAGCATGTCGCGCGTGATGCCCGCATTGTTGACGAGCACATGCAGGCCCGCGCGCTCCTTCACGATCCGGTCGACCAGCGCCTCGGCGGCCGCGGCGTCGTTGACGTCCAGCCTGACGCCGGCGCAGCCCTCATGCGCCGCCAGGGCGGCGGCGATGCGGGACGCGCCCTCGTCCGTCGTGGCCGTGCCGACGACCTTCAGGCCGCGCGCCGCCAGCTCCAGTGCGATGGCCGCGCCGATGCCGCGCGAAGCGCCGGTGACCAACGCGACCTGGCCTTCGAATCCGGGTGTCATGCCAGCAGCCCTTTCACCTCGGCCAGGGTGGCCGGGTCGTACAGGGCCGCGCCCGTCACTTCAGGATCGATGCGCTTGCAAAGGCCCGCGAGCACCTTGCCCGGTCCGCATTCGACGATGGTATGGACGCCGCGCGACTTGATCGCCCGCACGCAGTCGACCCAGCGCACCGGGCCGAACGCCTGTTCGAAGAGCGCGCCGCGAATGCGGCCGGGGTCCGTCTCCACCGTCGCCTCTATGTTGTTGACGACCGGAATCCGCGGCGGCTCGAACGGCGTCGCCCGCAGTTTCTCCATCAGCCGGTCGGCGGCGGGCTTCATCAGGCTGGAATGAAACGGCGCCGACACGGGAAGGGGCAAGGCTCGCTTGGCGCCGTTCGCCTTCAGCAGTTCGCACGCCTTCTCCACCGCCGCCTTGCTGCCGGCGATCACGGTTTGCGCCGGATCGTTGAAGTTCACGGCTTCGACCACCTCGTCGGAGTTGGTGCCGAAACTGCGCACGGCCTGCGCGCAGCCCCGGATCACACCCTGCGCGTCCAGGCCGAGGATGGCGGCCATCGCGCCGGCGCCGACCGGCACCGCCTCCTGCATCGCCTGCGCGCGAAAACGCACCAGCGGCGCGGCCTGGGCCAGCGTCAGCGCGCCCGCGGCGACCAGCGCCGAGTACTCGCCCAGCGAATGGCCCGCGAGCACCGCCGGCTCGGCGCCGCCCTCGGCGCGCCAGGCACGGTAGGCCGCGACGCCCGCGACCAGCATCACCGGCTGGGTGTTGGAAGTCAGGCCCAGCGCTTCCTTGGGACCTTCCCGGATCAGCTTGCCCAGGTCCTCGCCCAGGGCATCGGAGGCTTCCTGCAGCGCCTGGGCGACAGCCGGGTGTCCCGCCCACGCATCGAGCATGCCGACGGACTGCGAACCCTGCCCCGGAAAGACAAATGCGAACGGTTTCATACGGGTTTCCAGGTGATCAAACTGGCCGCGCGGGCGTGAATAAATAAACGGCCGCGACTAGAAGTCCAGCAGGACGGCGCCCCAGGTGAAGCCGCCGCCCACCCCTTCCAGCATGAGCGTGTCGCCCTTCTTCACTTTGCCGCTGCGCACCGAGGCGTCCAGCGCCAGGGGAATGGAGGCGGCGGAGGTGTTGCCGTGCTCGTTCACGGTCACGATCACCTTGTCCATGGGCAGTTTCAGCCTGCGGGCCGTCCCCTGCATGATGCGGATGTTGGCCTGATGGGGGATCAGCCAATCGATGTCGGCCGCCGACTTGCCGGCCTTGGCCAGGGTGGCGCGCGCCGCGTCCTCCAGCACGCCCACGGCGAGCTTGAACACCGCCTGGCCATCCATCTTGAGCAGCGGGTCGCCGAGCACCCGGCCACCCGACACGGTCCCCGGGACGCAGAGGATGCCCACGTGCCGGCCGTCCGCGTGCAGGTCGCTCGCCAGGATGCCCGGGGTGTCCGACGCCTCCAGCACCACGGCGCCCGCGCCGTCGCCGAACAGCACGCAGGTCGTGCGATCGCTGAAGTCGAGGATGCGCGAAAACACTTCGGCACCGACCACCAGCGCCTTGCGCGCGGCGCCCGTCCTGATCATGGCGTCGGCGACGGTCAGCGCATAAACGAATCCGCTGCAAACGGCCTGCACGTCGAAGGCGGGGCAGCCGGCGATGCCCAGCTTGCTCTGCAGGATGCAGGCTGCGGACGGAAAAACCATGTCCGGCGTGGACGTTGCCAGCACGATCAGGTCGATGTCCCCGGCTTGGATGCCGGCGGCCTCGATGGCCTGTCGCGCGGCGGGCAGGGCCAGATCGCTGCTGGTCACATCGGGCGCCGCGAAATGCCGCGCATGAATGCCGGTGCGCTCGACGATCCACTGGTCGGACGTTTCCACGCCCCTGGACGCAAGGTCCGCGGCCAGTTCGGCGTTGGTGACGCGGCGCGGCGGCAGATAGCTGCCGGTGCCGCTGATACGGGAATAGCGGGTCATTGTTCGGTGGCCACCGCTTCCAGTGGCGGCGCATTGCCTTCGCCGGGCGCCAGCAGCGGCCTGGCATGAGCGATGCGCGCCTGTACGCGGTCGAGGAGATTGTTTCGGGCCGCATCATACGCCCGGTTCAGGGCTTGCTCGAACGCGAACTCGTCGGCCGAACCATGGCTCTTGAAGACCAGACCGCGCAGTCCGAGCAGCGCGGCGCCGTTGTACCGACGGTAGTCGACGCGCTTTTTAAAGGCAGTTAGCACCGGATAGACGGCAATTGCCGCCATTTTGGTCAAGAGATTGCGTGCGAACTCTTCTTTCAGGAAGCCGCCGACCATGGTCGCGAGGCCTTCGCTGGTCTTCAACGCGACGTTGCCCACGAAGCCGTCGCACACCACGATGTCGGTCGTTCCCTTGAAGATGTCGTTGCCTTCCACATTGCCGTGGAAGTTGAGGTCCCCCGCGTTGGCCGCCGAGCGAAGCAGCTCCCCGGCCTTCTTGATCACTTCGCTGCCCTTGATGATTTCCTCGCCGATGTTCAGCAGCCCCACCGACGGCGCGTCGACATGGGTCAGTGCCGACACCAGGGCCGACCCCATCACGGCGAACTGAAGCAGGTGTTGTTCGGTGCAGTCGACGTTGGCGCCCAGGTCCAGCACGGTCGTCGAGCCACCCTTCGCGTTCGGCAGCGGCGAGGCGATGGCCGGGCGGTCGATGCCCTCCAGGGTCTTGAGAAGGTAGCGCGCGAGCGCCATCAAGGCGCCGGTGTTGCCGGCCGAAACCGCGGCCTGCGCCTGGCCGTCCTTGACCTGCTGCAGGGCCACGCGCATCGAGGAGTCTTTTTTCCTGCGCAGCGCCACCTCCACCGGATCGTCCATCGCCACCACCTCGCTGGCCGGCACGAGGCGCGCGCGCGGGTGGCTGAAGCCACCCAGCTTGTCCGGCGCGCCGGCCAGCAGCAACTGCGCGTCCCCGTGGTGTTCCAGGAACCGCCGGCACGCCGCGAGCGTGACACGCGGACCGTGATCGCCCCCCATGCAGTCGACAGCCAGAGTGGTCATGGCCTCAAATGTAGAACGGATTGCGCGAATGCCGGCCCGGCGGCGTGCCGGCCCGATTCGAGCGGGCAAGAGAAAGGCCCGCGCTGCGCACGCGCAGCCGGGCCCTGCTGGACACGGAACCTGCTCAGGCTTCGTTCTTGGTCTTGACCACCTTGCGGCCGCGGTAGAACCCGGTCGGGCTCACGTGGTGGCGCAGGTGGGTTTCGCCCGTGGTGGGCTCCACGGCGATGCCCGGCACCGCGAGCGCGTTGTGCGAGCGGTGCATGCCGCGCTTGGACGGCGACTTCTTGTTCTGCTGGACGGCCATGAAGGGCTCCTGGATTCGAATCGGTCGGGCGCGGCGCGCGAGGACCTTGGGGTTGGGGGTGCACACCCACGCAGGCGCAAGGCCAGGGGGCGCGAAGCCGATGATTATAAACCAACTAGCTCTTGCCGCCGACCTTGAGCCTGCCCAGCGCGGCAAAGGGGTTTTCGCGCGTGCCGCCCGCGGCCTCGAAATCGTCGTCGACCGCTTCCAGCCTGACGGGAACGGGGCAGGTCTCGTGCCGCGGCGCGACCGGCATTTCCATCAGCAACTCGTCCTCGACCAGCTCCACCAGATCGAAGCTGCGGCTCAGGGCCAGGACATCCTCGGACGAATGCTCGTCCTGCGCCGCCGCCATGCCTTCGTCGGCGACGAAGCGGAACGAGCGCTCGACCGCCAACGGCACCTGCACCGGCCGCAGGCAGCGCTGGCACGTCAGCTCCAGGACGGCTTGCGCCCGCAAATGAAGCCAGATCCCGGATTGAAGGTGCAGCGGGTTGCGCAGTTCGCCCACGGCCGACCAGCTGACCGGCGAGGCGGTGCCGCGCCCCTGCGTTTCGGCCATCAGGCGCGGGTGCCCGCTCACGGGCTCCTGCCCGTTCAGGGCGGCGCCTTCTTCGGCGAACCTCGCCACATCCAGCCGGCGAGCGACGAACTCCTTGCTCATGGCGCGAGTGTAAGAGAATCGGGCATGTCCGCCGTCCCTTCCGCCCGCAGCCGGCCACTGGTGCTGGGCTCGACCTCCCCGTACCGCCGGGAACTTCTGTCGCGCCTGCGCCTGCAGTTTCAGACGGCCGCGCCGCAAGTCGATGAAACGCCGCTCCCGGATGAACCGCCCGCGGAACTGGCGCGCCGGCTCGCCCTGGCCAAGGCCCGTTCGGTGGCCGCGCAGTTTCCGCAAGCGGTGGTGATCGGGTCGGACCAGGTCGCCGACCTGGCCGGCGAATCCCTGGGCAAGCCGGGCACGCACGAGCGCGCGGTGGCCCAGTTGCGGCGGATGCGTGCGCGCACCGTCGTGTTCCATACCGCCGTCGCCGTGGTGTGCGCCGCCACCGGCTTCGAGCAGCTCGACGTGGCGCCGGTGGAGGTCGTCTTTCGCGATCTCGGCGACGCGGAGATCGAGGCCTACCTGGTCGCCGAGCGGCCGTACGATTGCGCCGGGAGCGCGCGCAGCGAGGGCCTGGGCATCGCCCTGCTGGAGGCCATCCGCAGCGACGACCCGACCGCCCTGGTGGGCCTGCCGCTGATCCGCACCTGCCGCATGATCCGCGCGGCCGGCGTGGACGTGCTGTGATGGCGGCGCCGGCCGGCAAGCTGTACCTGGTTCCGGCGCCGCTGGATTTCGGCTGCGCCGCGCAGGCGCCGCTCGCCGACGTGATGCCGCAGGGCACGCTGGCCGCCGCCGCCGCGCTGACGCACTGGATCTGCGAGAACGCCAGGTCGGCGCGCGCCTACCTCAAGCGCATCGGCGAAACGCAGGCGCTGGCGCTGCCGCTGCGCGAACAGCACATCGTCGAGTTGCCGCGCGAGCTGCACAAGAAAGGTGACCATGCGGGCGGCTTCGACGCGAGCGCGCTGCTGGCGCCGGCCGGGGATGGACATGACGTCGGCCTGCTCAGCGAGGCGGGCATGCCGGCGATCGCCGACCCAGGCTCGTCGGTGGTGCGCGCCGCGCACGCAATGGGTATCCGGGTCGTGCCGCTGGTGGGGCCGGTCTCCCTGATGCTGACCCTCGCCGCCAGCGGCCTCAATGGGCAGAATTTCGCCTTCGTCGGCTACCTGCCGCAGGACGCGGCGCAGCGGGCGGACCGCATCCGGCAGCTGGAGTCCCTGGCGCTTCGGTCCGGGCAGGCCCAGCTCTTCATCGAGACGCCGTACCGCAACCCCGCGCTTTGGCAAGCCCTGCTCGCGACCTTGCAGCCCGCCACGCGCCTGGCCGTGGGCAGCGGGCTCACGCTGCCGGCGGCCGTGACCCGCAGCGAGTTGGTCAGGACCTGGAGGCAGCGCAGCGCCCCGGTACAAAAGGACCTGCCCGCCGTGTACGCCATCGGCGCTTAGCGGCCAGGGCGCCGGCCGCGCGCCCGGATCATCGCAATGCCGGGACGGTCTTCAGCGCCTGGATGGCGCCGGCGCCGATGGCCGCGCCGAATTTCTTGGCCAGCCGCTCGGCCACGTTTTCGCGCCGCGTGTAGTCGACCAGTTCCTCGGCTTTCACCACTTCGCGCGCGACGAAATCGAGGTTGCCCAGCTGGTCGGCCATGCCCAGCTCGATGGCCTGCTGTCCGGTCCAGAACAGGCCGCTGAACAACTCCGGCGTGTCCTTCAGGCGCTTGCCGCGGCCCGTCTTCACCGCATCGATGAACTGGCGGTGGACCTGGTCGAGCATCGACTGGGCGAACACGCGGTGTTTTTCCGTCTGCGGGCTGAACGGATCGAGAAAGCCCTTGTTCTCGCCGGCGGTCATCAGGCGCCGCTCGATGCCGAGCTTGTCCATCAGCCCGGTGAAGCCGAAGCCGTCCATCAGGACGCCGATGCTGCCGACGATGCTGGCCTTGTCCACGAAGATCCGGTCGGTCGCCGCCGCGATGTAGTACGCCGCGGACGCGCAGGACTCCTCCACGACCGCGTAGACCGGCTTCTTGTGCTTGCTGCGCAGGCGCGCGATCTCGTCGTTGACGATGCCCGCCTGCACCGGGCTGCCGCCGGGCGAGTTGATCAGCAGCACGACGGCCTGCGCGCCGCTGTCCTCGAAGGCGGCCCGCATGCCGGCGACGATCCCCTCCGCGCTGGCCTCGCCCCCCGAGGCGATCTCGCCCTTGATCTCGATCACCGCGGTGTGGGGCGACGTCTTGTCGGCGCTGGGCGCCGCGCGATAAGCCAGGGTCCAGATCAGGAACACGAAGAACGCGAGCCATGCCAGCCGCACGAAACTGCGCCAGCGGCGGGCGGTGCGCTGCTCTTCGAGCGTCGCGAACATCAGCTTCTCGAACGTGGCGCGTTCCCAACCGGGGGTGGCGGCCAGCCGGTCGCCTTCCGCCCGGGGACTGGCGCTCGCGGCGGCTGGCGCCGCGCCGGATGGGGTGGGCTGGGCCTGGGAGCCCTGCGATTCGGGCGGCTGCGATTCGTTCATTTCAGAACTCGACGGGTTTGAGGTTGTGGGCAGTATGCCAGCGGACCACCCCTTCCTGCTCGCTCAGGTCTATCTTCACCAGGCCGCCGCGGCAAGGCCCGCCGGCGCATTCGCCGGTGTCGGGCCGGTAGACGGCGCCGTGGGTGCCGCAGACCAGCCAGCGGCCGCTGTCGTCGAAGAATCGGTTGGGCAGCCAGTCGAGTTCCATCGCCACGTGGGAGCACCGGTTCAGGTAGGCGTGCACGCGTCCCTCGAAGCGGATCGCGAAAGCCCGGCAGGTCTGGCCGCCGTGGACGACATCGAAGGGCACGGCCTCGCCGCCGTCCGACAGGTCGGCTGAATGGCACAGCGCGATCGCCTGGGGCACAGCCGAAGTCACGCGTTTTCCAGCAGCCAGGCATGGAGCTCGGGCACCGAGCGCGCGACGAAGCGCGGGCCCAGCGCCTCGAATTCGGCGCTCGCGTGCGCGCCGTAGCTCACGCCCACGGCGGGGCAGCCCGCGTTGACGGCCATTTGCAGGTCGTGCGTCGTGTCCCCGATCATCAGCGTGCGGGCCGGATCCGTGCCGAATTCGCGCATCAACTCCTGCAGCATCCGCGGATGCGGCTTGCTCGCCGTCTCGTCGGCCGTCCTGGAGCCGTGGAACATGCCCTTGAGCTGGACCATGCCCAGCACGTCGTCCAGCCCGCGCCGCGACTTTCCGGTGGCCACCGCCAGCCAATGGTGCCGGGCGCGCAGTTCGTCCAGCAGCGGCAGCACGCCCTCGAACAGGCTCAGGTCGTTCTGCCGCGCGACGTAATGGTGCCGGTAGCGCGCACCGAGCTGCGGATACCTGTCCTCGGGCACATCGGGGGCGGCATGGGCCAGCGCCTGCATCAGGCCCAGGCCGATCACATAGGCGGCGTCTTTTTCGCTGGGCATCCGGCCGCCGACGTCGACCACGGCGGCCTGGATGCACTGCACGATGATGCGGGTCGAATCGAACAGCGTGCCGTCCCAGTCGAAGGCGATGAGGTCAAACTGGCGCGGGCGCGGGGGCGGCATGGTCGGCAAACTTCTTCAATTCGGGCGGCAGGCCGGCAAGCAATTCGATGCGCTCGCCACTGGCGGGATGGTCGAACTGTAACCGCCATGCATGCAGGTACATGCGCTTGAGGCCCTGCTTTTGCAAGGCCTTGTTGAGCTCGAAGTCGCCATACTTGTCGTCGCCGGCGATCGGGTGTCCCTGCGAGGCCAGATGAACGCGGATCTGATGGGTCCGGCCGGTCTTGATGGTGACCTCCAGCAGCGTGAAGACCGGGGTCGCGGCCTCCTGTTGCCGTGCTCCGTCCGCGGCCGTTGCCACCGACACACGGCGGGCGACCTTGACGAGCGTGACGGAGCGCAGGCCGTCCGGGTCGTCGCGTGCGACCACCTTGACACGGCGCTCGCCGTCGGCCTGCAGGTACTTGTGCAAGGGCGCGTCGATCACCTTCTTTTTGGCCGGCCACGCGCCGGCGACCAGCGCCAAGTAGGTCTTGCCGGTGTCGCGGTCCCGGAACTGGTCCTGCAGGCGCGTCAATGCCGAGCGCCGCTTCGCCACCAGCAGGATGCCCGAGGTCTCGCGGTCCAGCCGGTGCACCAGTTCCAGGAACTTCGCGGCGGGGCGCGCCCGGCGCAGCTGCTCGATCACGCCAAAGTCCACGCCGCTGCCGCCGTGCACCGCCACGCCGGCCGGCTTGTCGATGGCAATCAGGTGCTCATCCTCGAAAATGACCGGGAATTCCCGGGCCGGCGCTGGTTTTTCGCGCTTTTCCGCCACTTTTTCGGAAATTCGCACCGGCGGCAGCCGCACGCGGTCCCCCGCCTCCACGCGCGTGTGGGCGGCCGCCCGGCCCTTGTTTACCCGCACTTCGCCGCTGCGGATGATGCGATAGACATGGGTTTTCGGTACGCCCTTGAGCTGGCGGATCAGGAAATTGTCGAGGCGCTGGCCCGCCGATTGCTCGTCCACTTCGACCCAATGGGCCTGCGCACTTGCAGGGGGCGCCGCGCCCCCTATAATCTGTTTCACTAGCGTAACGCTGTAAGTGGTTGATTCGCCTTGGAGTTTAGTCCACGCGCTGCCACCGGCCACGCTGGAAGGTCGATGCCACCATGATCCCCACGCGCAGATTGCCGCTCAGATGCCGGCGATGGCCCGTCAGGGTCGCGGTCAAGCCGGCACTTTGAAACCCTGATACGGAATACCAGTCCGCGAGGCCGTTTATCGCGGACGGACGAAGCGAGAACTCCTGTGTTGATGGCAATCCTCATGGCCTGCTGGCGGTGGCTCACAGCCTCCGCTCAAGCCGTGGCTTTGCCGCCGGCCCGCGCCGGGCGCGCCGCGCTTGTGGCGCCCCCTGCAACACCTCCATGCCGCCGCTACGGCGGCTTGTTCTTCGCCCCCATCCAGACGCCCTTGCCGCGCCTGCTGAGCTAGCCGCTCCGCAAGCCGCTCACCGGCCCATTCCGTTCGTTTCGAAGCGTCCGCCCGGCACCGAAGTTCGCGCCCTCAAAGGGCGCGCTGATGAAGTTCGCGCCCCCAAAGGGCGCGTCTACTGTTAGGTAGGGTGACGCGATGAAGCGCATGCTGATCAACGCCACGCAGGCGGAAGAACGCCGGCTGGCGATCGTCGATGGACAAAAGCTCCTCGACTACGAAATCGAAATCGAAGGGCGCGAACAGCGCAAGGGCAACATCTACAAGGCCGTCGTGACGCGGGTCGAGCCCTCGCTGGAGGCCTGCTTCGTCGACTACGGCGAGGACCGGCACGGCTTCCTGCCGTTCAAGGAAATATCGAAGAGCTATTTCGCGCAGGGCGTCTCGGTCTCCCAGGCCCGCATCAACGACGTGATCAAGGAAGGCCAGGAACTGCTGGTCCAGGTCGAAAAGGAGGAACGCGGCAACAAGGGCGCGGCCCTGACCACCTTCGTGTCCCTGGCGGGGCGCTACGTGGTGCTGATGCCCAACAACCCGCGCGGCGGCGGCGTCAGCCGCCGCATCGAGGGGGATGACCGGGCCGAGCTCAAGGAAGCGATGGACCAGCTGGAATACCCGAACGGGATGTCCATCATCGCGCGCACCGCCGGCATCGGCCGCAGCGCGCCCGAACTGCAGTGGGACCTGAACTACCTGCTCAAGCTGTGGAACGCGATCGACAGCGCGGCCAAGGGCGGCAAGGGCGCGTTCCTGATCTACCAGGAGTCGTCGCTGGTCATCCGCGCGATCCGCGACTACTTCAACCACGACATCGGCGACATCCTGATCGACACCGACGACATCTACGAGCAGGCCCAGCAGTTCATGGCGCACGTGATGCCCGAGCACGCGGCGCGGGTCAAGCGCTACCGCGACGACGCGCCCTTGTTCTCGCGTTTCCAGATCGAGCATCAGATCGAATCGGCCTACGCGCGTGAAGTGAAGCTGCCCTCCGGCGGGGTGGTCGTGATCGACCACACCGAAGCGCTGGTGTCCATCGACGTCAACTCGGCGCGCGCCATCAAGGGCGGCGACATCGAGGAAACCGCCACGCGCACCAACCTGGAGGCCGCCGACGAGGTGGCGCGCCAGATGCGCCTGCGCGACCTGGGCGGACTGATCGTGATCGACTTCATCGACATGGAGGAGTCCAGGAACCGGCGCGAGGTGGAGAGCCGCCTGCGCGACGCGCTGCGGCAGGACCGCGCCCGCGTGCAGTTCGGCACCATCAGCAAGTTCGGCCTGATGGAGATGAGCCGCCAGCGGCTGCGCCCGGCATTGTCGGAGGGCGCTTCCATCCCCTGCCCGCGCTGCGGCGGCCATGGCCATATCCGCGACACGGAAAGCTCCGCGCTGCAGATCCTGCGCATCATCCAGGAAGAATCGATGAAGGACGGCACCGCCGCCGTGCACGTGCAGGTGCCGGTGGAGGTGGCCTCGTTCCTGCTGAACGAAAAGCGCACCGAGATCGCCAAGATCGAGCTCAAGCAGCGCCTGAACGTGATCATGGTTCCCAACAAGACGCTGGAAACCCCCAACTACCGGCTCGAGCGCCTCAAGCACGACGATCCGCGCCTGGACAACCTGCAGGCCAGCTACCACATGGCCGAGGAAATCGAGGACCCGACCACGGTGACGCGGCGCACGCATGAGCGCAGCAACCGGCAGGAGCCGGTCATCAAGGGCGTCCTGCCCGATGTGCCGGCGCCGATCGGGGAACCGAAGCCGGAGCCGGCCAAGCCCGAACCGGTCGCCGCGAAGACGGCGCCTCGCGCCGCCGCGCCGGCCCCGGTGCCAGCGCCGGCCGAACATGGCTTCATGGCCTGGATCAAGAGCCTGTTCGGCGTGGCCCCGGCTCCCGTGCCGGCGCCAGCGCCGGTGGTCGAAGCCAAGAAGGAGGACAAGCGCGAGGCCCGTGGCGAAGGGCGCGGAGACGGTCGCCGCGGAGGGCGCGGGCGCGACGGCGAGCGCCGCGATGCGAGGCGCGGCGAAGGGCGCGGGCGCGACGGCGAACAGCGCCGTGAGCGCGAAGCCCGGGCGGAAGCAGGCGAAGGCCCGTCGCGCGGCGAAGGCGGGCGCCTTCGCGATGGCGAGCAGCGCGGCGCCGAGGCGGGCCGACCGCGCGACGGCGAACAGCGCCGGGGCGACCGGCAAGAGCGTGGCGAAGGCCGCCCGGACCGCGACGCGCGGGAAGGACGCGGTGAACGCGAGGGCCGCGAAGGGCGCGGCGAGCGTCAAGGCCAGCGCGAGCGCCGTGACCGCGAATCGCGGCCGGCCGCCGAAGGCATTGCCGCGAATCTGCCAGCCGGCGTCGAAGGCGCCGGAAACGAACCGCGCGCGGAACGCCCAGCGCGCGGCGAAACCGGCGAAACCGGCGAACGCGGCGAAACCGGCGAACGCGGCGAAACCGGCGAACGCGGCGAACGCGGCGAACGCGGCGAAGGCCGGCGCGAGCGCGGCGACGGACGCCGGGGTGAGCGCCGTGGCGAGCGCGGCCCGCGCGAGCCGGGTCCGGCCGAAAGCGCGGAAGCGGCGGCGCTGGCCGGCGCGGCCGGCTCGGTGGGCGTGGTGGCCGATATGGGCGACCAGCAGGCGCCCGTCACCGATGCGGTGCTGGAGTCGCACACGCACCAGGACGGCCGTCCGCCCGAAGCGCAGGAGGGCGAGGAGAGGCGTGATCGCCGTTCACGCGACCGCTACGGCCGCGATCGGCGCGAACGTGGTGACCGGCCGCCGCGCGAGGAACGCGAGGTCGCACCCGCGGCGGCGCGCGACGGCCTGGCAGCGCCCGAGCGTGCGGAACGTCCGCGCTATCCTACCGGGTTCGTGACCGAGGAAGCGCCAGCCGAGGCGCCGGCACCGGCCCTCGCACCGGTCGAGGCGCCGGGCCTGCCGAAGGTCCAGTCCTTCGAGCTGCCGGTCGACGAGCTGATTCAGGTGGCCCAGGGATCGGGCCTGCAATGGGTCAACTCGGACGCCGAAAAGATCGCGGCCGTGCAGGCCGCCATCGCCGCCGAGCCGCAGCCGGCGCATGTGCCGCGTGAACGGCCGCCGCTGATCGTGGTCGACGAGGGTCCGCTGGTGCTGGTGGAAACGAAACGCGATCTGCGCGAGCTGAAGCTGCCCTTCGAACAGGCGAGCCTGCCGCTGCAATAAGCCGGCCGCGGGGAAAACCCAGGCGGGCGGCGAACGGGCCGGGCCGGACTCCTAGGGGCCGGCCGCGCGTTTCCACGCCCGCGCCGCGGCCTCCTCGTCGCCGCGCTCCTGCGCCAGCAGGGCCAGTGCGCGCCAGGCGTTGCGGTGCAGCCCCGCGTCCTTCAATCCCACGGCCGCCTGACCGATCAGCTGCTGGGCCTTGCCCCAGAGCTGGCGCTTCATGCACGCCATGCCCGCCAGGTACTGCAGCGCGGATTCGCCGGGGTCGGCTTTTTGCGCCATTTCGATGCGGGCCAGCCACGCGCCGTCGACGCTGTCGAGGCCGGCTTCCAGCGCGTGCACCAGCTTGACCTTCAGGTTGTCGTCCAGTCCGGCCAGGCGTTCCCATACGGGCAGCAGCCAGTCGCGCGCCAGGTGCGCGTCGCCGCCCAGCCGGGTGAGCCGCTGGGCGGCGTGGATCGCCAGTTCGGGCATCAGGCGCTCGCCCGGCTCGAGCAGGTTCCAGGCGCGCTGCAGCTGCGCCACGTCGTGCGCGTCATTCAGCAGGTCGACCGCCAACCCGCGCACGATGCTCTCGGCCCCGCCGGCCGAGAAGGCCCGGTGCTTGGCCAGCAGGCGCGCCGTCTCCAGCGCCTCGGCGGTCTGCCGCGTGAGCCGCGCCGCTTTGAGCTTCATGCGCAGGGCGATGGTGCGGCGGGCGGCACCCAGTGGCAGCTCCTTGAGCCACGCCATGGCGGCGTCGGGCTCCCGGTCGTTGAGCGACCAGCGCGCGGCGCGCATCAACGCCCCTTCGTGCGTCTCCTGGGCCTCGCGCGACGCGGCCTGCTCCAGCGCGAGGTTCAGATGTTCGTCGCGCGCCGGCCGGTCCTGCAGCGCGTGCGCGCTCTCGGCGGCGAGCAGATGCGCCAGCGCACGCAGCTGCGCCGCCTTCTCCGGCCGCTGCCCGCCGCTGTCGAGCGATTTCTCCTGCCCCAATGCGACTTCGGCCGCCTTGCGCGCACGGATGAAGCGGCCCGCCAGCAAGTGCGACAAGGAATCGAGCAGGGCCCCGTGCATGGCACGCTCCTTCTGCAGCGTGCGCCAGCGCAGCGCCTGCCGCGGCAGGTCGAACAGCGCCGCCAGCGCGCCGAGCGCGGCGTGCAGGAAGACGAACGCCGCGAACAGCAGCAGCAGCACCAGGTTGAGCGAAAGGTCCACCCGGTACGGCGGCCAGAACAGGGTGATGGTGCCCTGGTTGTTGCCCGCGAACAGCGCGATCGCCACCGCGACGCCGAACAGGGCCAGCAACCAGAGCGCCGCGCGCATCCGCCTACCTTCCCGCGGCCGCCGTGGCGAGCACCGCCAGCGTCTCGTCGATCCGCGGCAGTTCGACGGCGCGCAGCTGGGCCTGCA
>JAMPXR010000470.1 GCA_023701085.1 Ramlibacter sp.
GACAGCGTGGCTTCGGTGATGATGGCGGTGGCGACCTGGATCGTGGCCAGCACCAGCACCGGCCCCATCACGTTGGGCAGGACGTGCCGCCACATGATGCGCGCCGGCGCCACGCCGGTGACGCGCGCCGCCTGGACGTAGTCCCGCTGGCGCTCCACCAGCGTCGAGCCGCGGACGGTGCGCGCGTAGGACACCCAGCCGGTGAGCGTGATCGCCACGATCAACACGCCGAAGGCCAGGCCGATATGCGCGTGGGGGAAGAGCGCGCGCCCCACCCCGGCGATCAGCAGCGCGATGAGGATGGCGGGAAAGGACAGCACGACATCGCACAGGCGCATCAGGAAGGAGTCGAGCCAGCCCCCGAAGAAGCCCGCCGCAAGTCCCACCAGAATGCCGATCAAGGCCGACAGAAGCACCGACACCGCGCCGACGACCAGGGAAATTCGCGCGCCGTACATCAAGGCCGACAGGATGTCGCGCCCCTGGTCGTCGGTGCCCAGGAGGTACGCGGATTTACCGCCCGCCATCCAGGAGGGCGGCAGCCGCGCATCGTCCAGCTCCAGCGTGGCAAGGTCGAACGGATCGTGCGGCGCGACCCAGCCCGCGAAAACGGCGCAGAACACGCAGACGAAAGCCACCGCGGCTGCCGCGATGGCGACCGGGGACGTGCGGAAACTGTGGCCGACGTCGCTGTCGAGCCAACGGGCAAGCTGCTGTCTCAACCGGCCGGCTTCTTGACCGTGACCCACTTGTAGCTGAGGTTGTTGTCCGGCCGCTGCACCACATCGACCTTCTTGCTGACGCCCCAGGCGAGCGCCTGCTGATGCAGCGGTAGGTGGCCAACGTCGTCCTGGTGAATCTGGTAGGCCTCCCGGATCATGGCATTGCGCTTGGCCTTGTCCGTTTCCGACTGGATCTTGCGGGTCAGCTCATCGAGCTTGGGGTTGCAGTAGGCGCCCAGGTTGAACTGGCCCGCGCCCTTGTCGTCGACGCAGGCCATCAGGGCATTGAGGGGATCGTGCGCGTCCAGGGTGCTGGCGACCCAGCCCAGCAGGTAGAAGCTCGTGTCGCGCCGCAGCACCTTGGGGAAATAGGTGCCCTTGGTTTCGGCCGCGAGGTTGATCTTCACGCCCACGCGCGACAGGTTCGCCGCCACCGCCTGGCAGATGCGCGAGTCGTTGACGTAACGGTCGTTGGGGCAGTTCATCGTCACTTCGAAGCCGTTGGGGTAGCCCGCCTCGGCCAGCAGCTTCTTGGCCGCCTCGGGGTCATACGCAAGCCGCTTGTTCATATCGGGCTGGAAGCCGTTGATGCCCGGACCGATCAGGAGACCGGTGGGCGTGGAGGCGCCACGCATCACGGTGCGCTTGATGCCTTCGATGTCGATGGACTGATAGAACGCCTGGCGCACGCGCTTGTCCTTGAACGGGTTCTTGCCCTTGACGCTGGAGAACAGCAGCTCGTCACGCTTCTGGTCCATCCCCAGGAAGATCGTCCGAAGCTCGGGGCCGGTCAGGGTGCGGGCGCTGGGCGAGGCGTTGACCCGGTCGATGTCCTGCAGCGGCACCGGCTCCATGACGTCGATTTCACCCGACAGCAGCGCGGCGACGCGGGTCGCGTCGTTGCCGATGGGCGTGAAGATCACCTCCTGCACGTTGCCGTCGATCTTGCCCCAATAGTTGCCGTTGCGCACGAAGGTGGTGCGAACGTTGGGCTGCCGCTCGCGCACGCGGTACGCGCCGGTGCCGTTGGCGCGGAAGGAGGCGGCGTTCTCGATACCCTTGCGGCGGTCCACCGGCTTCACGGCCTGATTCGTTTCGCACCACTTCTGGCTCATGATGTTCACGCGATAGAGCAGTTCGGGCAGGATCGGAAACGGCCTCAGGGTTTCGATGTCCACGGTGAAGTCGTTGACCTTTCGCACTTCCTTCACGTCGTTGGTGTACGTCTTCATGTCCGAGCCCTCGCCCTTGGTACGCGCGATGGTGAACAGCACGTCGTCCGCGGTGAAAGGCGTGCCGTCGTGGAACTGCACCCCTTTGCGCAACTCGAACCGCCAGACCGTGGGCGAGGTCTGCTTCCACGATGTGGCCAGCCCGGGAACCAGGTTCAGGTTCTTGTCGCGCCCCACCAGCCCCTCGTACACGTTGCCCAGCACGTCCAGCTGCAGCGACTCATTGAATGAATGCGGGTCCAGCGACATCGCGTCACCCTGGTTGGCGACCCGCAGCGTCTGCGCCTGCGCGCCCACGGCGACGAAACAGGCGATCGCGACAGCGGTCAGGTGGCACTTGCGGTTCATAGGCGCTCCTTGTTGGTAGGTTTGGATCAGGTGGAAAGCGGCATCGACTGCTCGATCAGCCCGGCGTGCAGGGCCGCACCGAGCGGCAGGATGTCGTCGTTGAAATCGTAGCGTGCGTTGTGCAGGAAGCAGCTGCCTTCTCCGCCCTGCCCGATGCGCATGTACGCGCCCGGCTTGGTCTGCAGCATGAACGAAAAATCCTCGGCGCCCATGCTGGGTTCCATGTCACGCACCACGTGGTCGGCGCCCACCAGGCGCTCGGCCACGTCGGCGGCGAAGTTGGCCTCGGCCGGCGAATTGATGGTGGCGGGGTAGATGCGCTCATAGTGCACGGAGGCGGTGGCACCCAGGCCCAGGGCGATCGCGCTGCACAGCTCCGCGAGCCGGCGCTCGATCAGGGCCTGGACCTCGGGCCGGAAGGTCCGCACGGTCCCGACCAGGGTGGCCTTGTCGGGAATCACGCTCATGGCGCCGGGATCGCCGGCATGCATGGCGCACAGGCTGATCACCGCGCCGTCGATCGGCCGCACGTTGCGCGAAACGATGCTCTGCGCCGCGGTGATGATGTGCGCCGCCACCAGCACCGGGTCGACCGCCAGGTAGGCGTGGGCGCCATGGCCGCCGCGGCCGGTGACCTCGATCGTGACCCGGTCGGCCGCCGC
>JAMPXR010000471.1 GCA_023701085.1 Ramlibacter sp.
GGGTACAGCACCATCAGCGTGCGCACGGCGATCTTGTTGCCCTTGAACTTGTCCTCGCCCTTGAGCGCGTCCAGGCCCGCGTCGGCCATCGTGAAGCCGACATAGGGCTTGTCCGTGCCGATCAGCTTCAGGTTGTCGACCGAGCCGCCCGTCACCTCCGCGGTGGCTTGCATGCCGGGCACGTACTTCGACAGGATCGCGGCCATGCCGCCGCCCAGCGGGTAGTACACGCCGCCGGTGCCGCCGGTCCCGATCGAGATGTTCTGGGCCAGCGCCAGGGACGCGAACGCCAAGCCCGCGAGCGCGGCGCCCATCTGCAACAAGCAACGACGAATCATTTGAATCGGGCCTCCATGGGAAAGTTGAGCCGGGCGGCGCCCCGCATGAAAAATGCTAGGCGAGGGCCGTCGGCACTGTCAATGTTGAACACCCTGCGAGCTTTCTTACTCCGCCGCCGCACGAGCGCGGGTAAACCATGAGGCCGCGGGGCTCAGCCGGCCGCTTCCAGACCGTTGCGGAAGTGCTCCTGCATCCGCTTGACCGCCGCCTTGGCGTCGCGCCGGGCCAGCGCGTCCATCACCGCGCGATGCTCGCGCAGCGACTCCTGGAGCCGGCCCGACTTGAGCAGCGACTGGTGGCGGTTGAGTTTCATCACCTTGCGCAGGTCCGCCACCATCTGGCCGCGCCAGCGGTTGCCGGCGACTTGCAGCAGGCGCATGTGAAAGCGTTCGTTGAGGGCGAAGAACCGGTCGCGGTTCCCGACCGCGCCCTCCAGCTCCTTGTGCAGGGACTGCAGTTCCTTGATCTGCGCATCGGTGGCATGCCCGGCCACGGCACCGGCGGCGTCGCTTTCGAGCAGCGAGAGCAGGTGGTAGACCTCGGCCAGGTCGGTGTCCGACACCTCCGTCACGTACGCACCGCGCCGGACCTTCATCGTCACCAGGCCCTCGGCCGCCAACACCTTCAGGGCCTCGCGCAGGGGCGTGCGGCTGATGCCGTATTCCTCGGCCAGCTTCATCTCGTCGATCCAGCTGCCGGGCTCCAGTTTCCGGCTGAAAATACGCTGGCGCAGCAGCTCCGCCACTTCCTGGTAGAGCGCGCGCGGAGCGAGCGAAACGGCGACCATGCGGGGAATTCTAGGCCAGATGAAATTCTTTATCAATAATTATGAATCATGTAAGATGCGAGGCTGAGGCGCGAACGCCCGCCACCACGGAAAGCCGAACATGAGCCAGCCCGACCCTGAATTCGCTCCCGCCGACCTGCAAGCCTGGGCGCGCAGCGCCGCCAAATCCGCGCCGGGCGGCAATCTCGCGGCCCTCGACTGGCTCACGCCGGACGGCATCACCGTCAAGCCCTTGTACACCGCGCAGGACACCAGGGACCTGCCTTTGGCCGACACCTTGCCAGGGTTCGAGCCCTATCTGCGCGGCCCGCAGGCCACGATGTACGCGGCGCGGCCCTGGACCATCCGCCAGTACGCGGGCTTTTCCACCGCCGAGGAATCCAACGCCTTCTATCGCCAGGGACTCGCCGCCGGCGGGCAGGGGGTGTCGGTGGCGTTCGACCTGGCCACCCATCGCGGCTACGACAGCGACCATCCGCGGGTCACCGGCGACGTCGGCAAGGCCGGCGTGGCAATCGACTCCGTGGAGGACATGAAGATCCTGTTCGACGGCATCCCGCTGGACAAGGTGTCGGTGTCCATGACCATGAACGGCGCGGTGCTGCCGGTGCTCGCGGGCTACGTCGTCGCGGCCGAGGAGCAGGGCGTTGCCCAGGACAAGCTGTCCGGGACCATCCAGAACGACATCCTCAAGGAGTTCATGGTCCGCAACACCTACATCTATCCGCCGGAGCCTTCCATGCGGATCGTGGGCGACATCATCGAGTACACGGCCAGGAACATGCCGAAGTTCAACTCGATCTCGATCTCCGGCTACCACATGCAGGAGGCGGGCGCGAACCAGGCGCTGGAGCTGGCCTTCACGCTGGCCGACGGCAAGGAGTACGTGAAGACGGCGCTGTCCAAGGGCCTGGACGTCGACGAGTTCGCCGGCCGCCTGTCGTTCTTCTGGGCGATCGGGATGAACTTCTATCTCGAGATCGCCAAGATGCGCGCCGCGCGGCTGCTGTGGTGCCGCATCATGAAGGGCTTCGGCGCGAAGAACCCCAAGAGCCTGATGCTGCGCACGCACTGCCAGACCTCGGGCTGGTCGCTCACCGAACAGGACCCGTACAACAACGTGGTGCGCACGACCATCGAGGCCATGGCCGCCGTTTTCGGCGGCACACAATCGCTGCACACCAATTCGTTCGACGAGGCGATCGCGCTGCCCACCGAGTTCTCGGCCCGTATCGCGCGCAACACGCAGCTGATCATCCAGGAGGAAACGCACATCACCAACGTGATCGACCCGTGGGCCGGCAGCTACCTGATGGAAAAGCTGACGCAGGACATGGCCGATGCCGCCTGGAAGATCATCGAGGAGGTCGAGGCCATGGGCGGCATGACGCGGGCCGTCGATTCCGGCTGGGCCAAGCTCAAGATCGAGGCGGCGGCGGCGCGCAAGCAGGCGCGCATCGATTCGGGCCAGGACGTGATCGTGGGCGTCAACAAGTACCGCCTGGACCAGGAAGACGGACACGCGTTCCGCGAGGTCGACAATGTGATGGTGCGCGAGCGGCAGATCGCGCGCCTGAAAAAGATCCGGCAAGCGCGCGACGGCGCCGCGGTCGACGCCGCCCTGCAGGCGCTCACGGCCGCCGCCGCGGGCGGGGACGGTAACCTGCTGGACCTGAGCATTCGCGCCGTGCGCCTGCGGGCCACCGTGGGCGAGGTGTCGGATGCGCTGGAGAAGGTGTTCGGGCGCCACCGCGCCGATACGCAAAAGGTGACCGGTGTGTATGCAGCAGCTTATGACTCGGCCGAGGGCTGGGACGAACTGAAGGCGCA